>PGZG01000186.1 GCA_002840115.1 Gammaproteobacteria bacterium HGW-Gammaproteobacteria-14
TCAATCCTGCCCCGAAACGCTTGACGGGTAAACAGTTTATGGCGTGCGCGACAGGAATGCCCCGAGACGCTACCCGAAAAGCCACAGCTGTTTTTCGGTGGTAGCGAGTGGCGGGAAAAACCCGATTGCGGAGCGACTTTCAGCCACGAAGAGGACGAGACAGCTTATCCGGGTTTCTCGGCTGAATGCCCTGATACGCGGCATAAATGGCATGCATATCGGCCTGGGCGTCGCCGCTGGGCATCAGGGTTTTGATAATGCGGACTTCGCGATGCCGGTAGTCGAAGCCGACGATCAGGATTGGCACCCTCGCCTCGCTGGCGATTTGATAGAAGCCGGTTTTCCAGCGCTCGGCGCCATGGCGGGTACCTTCGGGAGCAATGGCCAGAAACAGTGCCGGCTCTTGATGAAAGCGCACGGCAATCTGGCTCACCATGCCCTGCGACGTACCGCGGTCCACCGGAATAGCGCCCATGTAACGCAGCAACCAACCCAGCGGGCCGATAAACAGGCTGTCCTTGCCCATGGCGTTGACCCGCAATTTCAGCGCCTGTATCGCGGCCAGCCCGAACAGGCCGTCCCAATTAGAGGTATGGGGAGCAACAATCACTACCGCCTTGGCGATATTGGGCAGCTCCCCGGTCACACGCCAATCGAACAACCGCAGGATCCACAGCCCCAGCCAAGGCAAAAAGCCGGGGCCACGGCGCGGCAACTGGTCGCCAACAGGGATCAGGCGATCAGGAACGGCGCTCAACGACAACGCTGCCGATAGAGTAGCCCGCACCAAACGAGCAGATCACGCCGCGCTCGCCAACCTGCATATCCTTCCGATGCTTGTGGAAGGCAATGATCGAACCGGCCGAACTGGTATTAGCGTACTCATCCAGAATCACCGGCGCCTCGACGCGGTCCGCCGGACGGCCCAGCACCCGCTTGGCAATCAGCTCGTTCATGCTCAGGTTGGCCTGGTGCAGCCACATGCGCTTGAGCTGCTCCGGGGTGATCGACAGGCTGCCGATATGGTCGAGAATCTGCTCTGCCACCATCGGGCAGACTTCCTTGAACACCTTGCGGCCTTCCTGACGGAACAGCTTGTCGCGGGCGCCGACGCCGGATTCGTCACAGCGGTTCAGGAAGCCGAAGTTATTGCGGATATTGCTGGAAAACTTGGTCTGCAGCCGGGTGCCCAGCACCTGCCACTGCTCGGCGGACACCGCCTCATCAGCGCGCTCCAGCACCACGGCGGTGGCCACATCACCGAAGATAAAGTGGCAATCCCGGTCTTCCCAGGCCAGGTGGGCCGAGCAGATCTCCGGATTGACCATCACCACGCACTTGGCGCTGCCGTTGCGGATCGCATCCACCCCGGCCTGAATGCCGAAGGTGGCCGAGGAACAGGCCACGTTCATGTCATAAGCCCAGCCGCGCTCCATGCCCAGATAGTGCTGCACCTCCACCGACACCGCCGGGTAGGCGCGCTGCATGTTGGAACAGGCCACCAGAATGGCATCCACATCCGCCACCGAGCGGCCGGCATTCTCCAGCGCCTGATGAATCGCCTTCACCGCCATCTCCGCCTGCACGGAAATCTGCTCGTCCGGGCGCTCGGCAATCCGCGGCGCCAGCCGGGCCGGATCCAGAACCCCTTCCTTATCAAGCACATAACGCTGCTTGATGCCCGACGCCTTCTCGATAAATTCGGCATTGGAACCCTGCAACGCCACCAGCTCACCCGCCTCAATGGCCGCCGCATTCTCGGCGTTGTAGCGCTCCACATAGGCATTGAACGAGACCACCAGCTCCTCATTGGTGATCGACTGGCTCGGCGTCCACAGACCGGTGCCGGAAATAACAACGTCGTACTGGCTCACTGAATACTCCTGGTGAAAGCGTGCCGGGGAACCCCGAAGCGGCGCCCGAAAGGCGCGGCAGCGCATGATCGAATGGGGGGATTATCCGGGTTCGGGGGGCTGGTGGCAAAGACGGAAAAGGTCAGGTTGGTGGCGGGGAAGCCAATCGGATCAGGGGGTCGGCGCGAGCCGCGTAATGACTAGCTCAGCCGGGCAGCACTTGGCTCGCGGTCCATTCGGCATTCCTACGCCTCTTCGGTTAGGAGAAGGTGTTCACTAAATCGGGGGAACTACACGTTCGGGTGGAACGAATTGTTAGGCCTCATTGGCGGCGTCTGTAAATAGTCCACAAACTCCCCGGTAGAACTCTGCAGCTATCTGTACCGTGCCCAATTTTATTCTGAATGTTTCAGTAGGCTCACACTTGTAGAGCTTTTTTAGCTGAACCAGATCGTTCTTGAGATACTTGTTCGATCCATTGCCATGAACGATGGCGTTGCGGCGAGAGTACAGCCAATCCGCGTAACCCGCGATTGAGTATGGAATATACTTATTTTGCGGCGTAATTTTCTCAAGGATCGCCCCGGTGCTTACATTTACTCGCGGCGCACTCTTTAAGTTGCCGATGACTTCAAACGCCGACAGCGCGCTAGTGAGCTTCTTGGAATGTCGCTCCCTTAGGACAGAGTTTCGAATCGCCGCCTTCAACTTTTCGTCAATGGCGTCTTGAATATCCCCACTACGCATCAGCAGCTTGATCAGTTCCGCCTCAGTGATCTGCTGTGTCATTCCCTTTGTGGCCTCTGCCGTCAAGAACTCACACCGGCAATTGTCCAGAACCAAACCGTCGATCAGGGAATCGAATCTATCGACCAGGTTCGTGTAAACCAATTTCTGGACATGCTTTCGGTTCTTTACATCGAGGTTTTCTAAATCAGTAGTCGCCGGCAGAATTTCCTTGTCAACATAACGGAGAAATTCCCTGACCTTCCCGGTTTCCATACAACCTCTCCTTGAAGCCTAACGTTGAGCACACTGGCGCCACCTAGTGGCGTCTGGTGCTGCGTCTTGCTCGATGTTTTATGCGGCGCGCTTCGCGTATTCCTCGCGCCAATTTTTCAGTAAAGTCATGTCCGCCAGAAGCTCGTCTGGCTTAGGCAGCTCCACCGGCGACTCTGTTGGCTGCGAGTGTTCAAACCCAGAGTATTTTGTCATGAGGGAGTCAAGTAGATCGCAGTCCACATTCTTCAGCTTGGCCAACTGCTTGAGCTTCGACGTGTGCACCGGTCGTTGGAATCTTTGTACAACCCCGCACAGAAGGTCATTTTCAATAGAACGCTCTATTAGTGTTCTAAAGTCGCTGCATATCGATTTCAATAGAATTTCGGCATGTTCGAACGCTCCATCCTCAGTTGCCATCTTTGCGTTTTGATACCGCTGATTCATGAGTGTATTAAGGGCGGATTTGATGTCACTCTGCGAAAGCGGAATGGGAGCCGGCTCTCCGGTTCCCCAATCCGCAGAGCGAATGCTCACCACATCTGGTTTAATAGCCTTTTTCTCGGAAAAATGCTTGACTGTTCCCAGCAATGACAGGCGGTGAGTAAAGACTATGACCTGTTTATCCCATGATAACTCGATCAGCCTTTGAACTACGGCCTCTTCATAGCTTTGATCAAGCGAGGATATTGGATCGTCAAAGATAAACGGAGCTTGGCTGCTCTTTCCGGTGACGTCAGCCAAGAATGCCGCAATGGAAACGATTCGGTTCTCACCCTCGCTCAATACATCGGAAAGGTTATTATAAGAGGTTCCCTTAAGCTTGATTCTATGGAGAGCTT
>PGZG01000187.1 GCA_002840115.1 Gammaproteobacteria bacterium HGW-Gammaproteobacteria-14
CCCCCGCCCCAGAAGCCATAAGCTCCAGATCAATACAGGCAACACCACCTACGGGGAAGCCATGACGACCACCGTCCGTCAGCCTACTAGTCAACAGGCCAACAAACGGCATATGACTGACCAGCACGGCACCATCCCAGGCATGATGCTGCAAGTCCTCAATAATAAAATCTGGGCTGCCTTCCGGAACGATCAAACCATAATCCTGCCAAGGCGTTCCAGGAAACACTCCCGCTATAAGCTCTGCGGTTTGCTGCGCACGCACATAAGGGCTCACTAATAGCTTCGATGGCCGCACCCCTCGTGCTGCCAGCGATCGCCACAAACGGCTAACCTCATCCCGGCCCCGGGCTGTCAGCTGTCTCGCCTCGTCGGTGCTTTGCGGACCTTCAGCCTCTCCGTGCCGAGCAATGTATAGCAACATGAATCAGCGCTCCTGAACCGCGAACTCAACATCATGGTTATGCTCCCCCCCCATCAAGCCGACGATCACAGACTGCATCGGCTTGCCGGAGAACAAAATCTCATAAAGCCCAGCGGCAATCGGCATATACACTCCGAGCTCCTCCGCTTTCGCTGTCACCAATTGCACTGTATTAACACCCTCAGCAGTCTGCCCCAGCTCCTCAACGGCCTGCTCAACACTTTTACCCTGACCAATGGCATAGCCAACCCGATAGTTACGCGACAGTGAGGAGGAGCAGGTCACAATCAAATCTCCGACCCCCGCCAAACCGAGAAACGTTAACGGGTTAGCACCAAGCTTGACAGCAAAGCGGCTCATCTCGGCAAGACTGCGAGTAATCAAAAAGGCGCTACTGTTTTCTCCAACGCCAATCGCAGCAGCCATGCCAGTAGCAATCGCATAAATATTCTTTAGCGCCCCCGCCAGCTCGACGCCAAACATATCGGCGTTGTCGTAAACCCGAAAGTAACTACAAGTCAGGGCCTTCTGAATACGCTCACACAATGCCTGATCAGGACTGGCAATCACCGTACCGGAAAATCGCTTCTCAACCACCTCACGAGCCAGGTTTGGACCGCTGAGCACCCCTATTCGCGCCTGCGGCCATTCACGTTGCAGCAGCTGGCTCATCAACAAAAATCCATCCGCATGTACCCCCTTGGTGCAGCTCACCACAACAGTCCCTTCGGCGATTAGTGAGCGAGCCTGAGGCAATACATCCGCAAAGGCTTTACTGGGCAGAGCTACAAAGACAAGCCCCGCGCCATCCAATGCTTTTTCCAGAGATTCCGTGGCTACCACACCCTCCGGCAAAGCCGTCCCCGGCAAATAACGCGTGTTCTCACGCTGCTCATTAATCGCAGCAACGGTTTCCGGATCACGCACCCAAAGACGTGCCTGATGGCCATTCTCCGCTAGAATAGTTGCCATTGCAGTGCCAAAACTACCTCCGCCCAACACCACCGCCACCTCATGGCTGACTGTTGTCACAATACTTTCTCCATGGGAATTCAAGCGTTATTAACGACACAGATCGTTTAACGCGGACTCAATATCAGGGAAGCGAAAATCAAAGCCCTGCGATTGCAGTCGGGCAGGTAGCACCCGCTGCCCGCCCAATAGCAACACTGACATTTCACCGAGCAATATTTTCAGTGGAAACCCTGGCGCAGCCAAAAGCGCCGGACGACGGCAACTGGCGGCCAGAGTTTCATGAAAGCGGGCATAAGTAATCGGCTGAGGAGAGACCGCGTTATACACCCCCTGAGCATGGGGCTGCTCCAGACACTGGATAATCAACGTCAGCAAGTCCGCCCGATGAATCCAGGATAGCCACTGCCGACCATTCCCTAATCTGGCGCCAAGGCCCAAACGATACACCGGCAATAAGCGGCCCAGCATACCGCCCGGCCCCAGAACAACACCGATACGTAAAATGCACAGACGCATACCTCGACGAGCCAGATCTCGGGCGGCATTCTCCCAAGCATCACATAACAGGTAACTGAAATCGCGTTTTACCGCCGGGTCTGCCTCACTCAACTCAACACTGCCAGCATCACCGTAAAAACCCACCGCCGACCCATTGACCAGCACTGTTGGCTTTTTCTCCAAACGATCGACTAACACCGCTAACGCTTGAGTCACTCCCACCCGGCTATCCATAAGCAACTGCTTGCGACGTGGACTCCAGCGGCGATCGGCAATACCTTCGCCGGCCAAATTGATGATGGCATCGATAGATTCACCCGCCGCAATTTCATCCAGCGAGGCAACCAGTTGCGCCGCCTCGGGTAACACCTTGGCAGCCTTTTGTGGCGACCGGGTCAAAACAATCAGGTCATGTCCTTTTGCCAGCAATCGCTCGCACAGTGCTCTGCCAACAAAACCACTCCCCCCCGTTATCAAGACTTTCATCAATTCGCCTCTACGATAGTGTCGATATCTGTGGGAGAGTAAAAGTATTCCAAAGTGCCCGCACCAACGCGAACACTCAGGGTCAGTTGTCGTGCGCTAATAGCCGTTACCACTCCCGTGCGCACACGAGTATCACGCCCCGTGACCGTCACAGTGCGCCCTTGCCAGTCAAGATATGGGGCCAGCGCATTAGAAGGCTCTACAGTTTCCTCTACCGTTGGCGCGGCATCTGCGCTAGCAGGGCTCTCAATTTTCTGACGAGGCGTTTCAGCCGTATCACCGATGTCAATACGCTGACCATTGGCAAGCTGCAGATGGCTAAGCTCCTGCTCCGCAAAACTGAGCTCTACCAACCCGGTACCGACCATCGACTCTACTAACAATCGTTCCCGACGGATGCCCCGCACCAAACCCTCGCGACGCCGACCGTCACGTTGAAATACAACAACCTCTTGCCCGGTTAATGTGGCCAGTGCTGCAAACGTCATAGCAATTGGATCCGGCACTTCCTGAGCGGATGACTGACCAGAGCCACGGGGGGCAGACAGTGCTGCCGGATTCAACAGCCGCACGTTGTTGCCTCCCGCGACCTGAAGAATACGAGTCTCCATAGAGCCGGGTCGCACCGCCCAACCAATATCCGCACGATCCAGTAACAGGCGGCGCTCCTCAATCTGACCGTTAACCAGGTATACCTCTGCCGTTGTCGCCCCGGCGGACTCACTGAACATTATGCGGGTATTGCTAAACCGGATTTCCGCTAACAGACTTTCCGGGAACTGCGTTTCCAAATACTGACGCGCTACATACTCCACGGTATCTGGATGGTCGAAAGTCAAATCGATCCGCTCTCCTATATAACGCAAGAAATTGGTTCTTACTAAAAACTCCCCGGACAGATGGCTACCGTCCGGATCCGGCAAAATTACTTGCAAGAAGCCTGACAATGTTTCTCGATCACGGCGCACCAGCTGTAGCTCCATGCTGTACCCACCCTCAAGAATACGGGTCTTGAGCTGACCCTCTTCCTGCGAAGACCATGAAATCTGCAGCTCCGGAGCATCAGGATCACCGGGACGAACATACAGCGTTCTGCGGGTATTGCCGATTGTCGCAGCATCGAGACCCAGCAACAGACGCACTTCCAGATCGGGAATAAAGCCGCTACCTTGCTGGACCGTCAGCACACCATCAATCAGGCGAGCCGCATCATAAACAAAAGGACGTGCATAGAGCCGGCCCGATAGCTTGGGGTTAGCGTCGCTGCGAATGGCCAGCAACACGGCAGCCTCAGAGTT
>PGZG01000188.1 GCA_002840115.1 Gammaproteobacteria bacterium HGW-Gammaproteobacteria-14
CATCGTCCCTGCGCACACACTGCGTGCTCTACTACTCGGGCTACGCCCTCGCCCCTTCGGGGCCATTGCCGCTGCACGGCAATGTTCGCTCACCTTTGGTGAGACGTCAGCCACTCGGCCACCTCACCAAAACTTGCAACATCCTGATTTCTGCAACCATCGTCCCTGCGCACATACTGCGTGCTCTACTACTCGGGCTACGCCCTCGCCCGAGGCCATTTTTTGAAGGCGCGTAGGTTACCCGAGGCTTATTGGGGTGGCAATCGGAAAAGGTCCCGGAATGGTGATTTACTGATCAGTCACACGGGGCGAGCCAGATATTCGCCCTGATAACGACTTGCAACCCCGCCATCCTCATTCAGGGCGCGGGCTTCAATATGCAGAACAGCCCGTTCACCACGGGTCAGTTTCTGGCGAAACCGGTCCAGGCTGTCGTTCTGACTGGTAACCACAATACGGACATCCCCAGTCACCGGACGCTGGTATCGGAGGCTGTTTTGCATTGCCAGCACATCGTCCTGCGGCAGTATCTGTTCTGCCTGCAAGGTAGTCAGGCACCAACCGGCCAGCGCCATCAGAGCGGCCTGACTACCAGCAAACATGGTGCCTTTATCATTGATATTGGCTGCCAGCGGAGCCGTCAACGTCAGCTGATCATTCTCAAAGCACTCAAGTCGAAACTGCAGATGGCGGGTCAACGGGATATGTTGATTAACGCGAACCACAAGTTGCTGCAAATCAGACATGGGGGAGCTGCCGTACATAAGGGGCCGGGTCATCCATTGACGGCACACGAGGGCTACCGCAGGGGGTGCCCAAGTAAATAAAGCCGACGATCTCATCCTTGGGGGAAAACCCCAGCGCCACCTTGAGCTCATTACTGAGCGCTGGAGCGCCGGTGCGCCACATAGCACCAACACCAATAGCATGGGCGGTCAGTAACAGGTTCTGGACCGCAGCAGCACAGGCCATAATTTGATCTATCTCTGACACCTTGTGCTCTACCTGAATTTCCGCCACCACAACTAGCACCATCGGAGCGCGTAACGGCGCCAAGCGCAACTTTTCGCATTGTGCCTCATTGAGGTCTGGCTGGCCTGCGATACAAGCGTCGACGACCATTTGTCCAAACCGTTGACGATCCTCTCCGGCAACGGTGATAAAACGCCAAGGCCGAAGTAGACCATGATCCGGTGCACGCACCGCTGCTTTCAGCAGCTGCTCCAGCTGGGCTGCGTCAGGGGGAGGCTCTTGCAGTCGAGGACAGGACACCCTCTCATTGATGGCTGTTAAAATATCCATGCGGACTCCACTGATCTCAGGCGCTATTTCTTGGAAACCATTGTAACGGAGCCCCGAGCTTGATGCTCGAAGCTTCATACGACTTCTTTCCTAAGCGCAATACAGGTAATCTTCACGGAATCCTAATGCGCCGGACACGAGTAACGACGAGCACCATGAAGGCAACCCCAACGAAGGCAACCTCAGCCAACGGCAAACGTCGCAGAGTTGATGAAGATCCGCAGGCCCATGCCCGTCGGATGGCGAACTATATTCGCATGCTTGAGTTTATTGTTGCTGTTCTGGTGCTAACTGTCGGCATTATCCAGAAAGTCTACCCTTACGATTACATGATTATTCTGGCCGTGCTGCTGGGGTACCCGCTCATTGCCCAGATTATTGCCGCCTATATGGAGAAAAAGGATCAGCGCCAACAGCAAACCAGTCGAGTATTGGTGCAGCTGGATGCCATCCTGATAGGTGTTGCCATGGCGGCTCTGCACTTTGCGCTGGTGCCTGCCATGGCGCTGCTGATCATCGTACATGCCAACGCCGTTACCAGCGGCGGTGTTTACATCTGGTTGATGAATATCTTTGGCACCGTGGTTGGCGCAGTTATTGGTAGTCTTATTCTTGGCTTTAACGTGCTCCCGGTGGAGGAAACACCGGTGGTGCTGACACTGGTTTCTTTGCTCGGGCTAGGGCTGTTCGTGGGTGCCTCCGCGTTCCAGACCCATTCTCGCACTCGCATTTTGCTTGAGGCTCAGTCTCATCTGGCGCAACAACAAAAGCAGGCCGTGGAGTTATCCCGGAAACTGGCAAAATATCTCTCGCCACAAATTTGGGGATCCCTGTTCTCCGGTAAGCGAGATGCCAAAGTTGAGACCCGCCGAAAGAAACTGACCGTATTTTTTTCCGACATAAAAGGCTTTAGTGCCATGTCGGAAGAGCTGCCCCTCGATACTCTGACAAAAATGCTCAACACCTATCTCAGTGAGATGACCAAAATTGCCTCACGCCATGGCGGCACCGTTGATAAATTCATTGGAGATGCGGTCATGGTATTTTTTGGCGATCCCTCCAGCAAGGGGTCCAAAGAAGATGCTACCGCCTGCGTGGCCATGGCCATCGACATGCAGAAACAAATGAAGTTACTGCGCCAACGCTGGACCCGGGAAGGCATTACTCATAAGTTGGAAATTCGTATCGGCATCAATACTGGTTACTGCACCGTCGGTAATTTCGGCACAGACACCCGCCTCGACTACACCATTCTTGGAACAGATGTGAATTTGGCCAGCCGACTCGAATCAGCCTGCAAACCAGGACATATTCTGATTTCCGAAACCACCCATGAGCTGGTGAAAGACCGCATTCTCTGTAGGGCCATGGGAGATATTCAGGCCAAAGGCTTTAACCGGCCAATCTCGGTTTTTGAAGTGCTGGAAATGAAAAGCCGGGCCGGTAGCGGCGCTGGTTTTCTTTCGTTGGAGGCGCCAGGCTTTGCTATTCATATGGACCTTCACAAGGTGCGAAATTTTGACAAGAAGAAAATTCTGGTCAGCCTTGCCACAGGTGCCAGCCATTTGAAAAAAGGAGAAGAAACTAAAGTTGACATGGATGCTGAAGGATTTTCCCTGCATATCGATAGCACCACCATACGTGATCGTGATCGCTCGAAAATCCTGGAAATACTGGGTAAAACAGCCATGACCGTTAAAGATCGCTTGATCGTCTGATGGCCAATCCATCCTCCTGGTTATTGCGGATTGAGCACCTCGGCAATCGGCTGCCCCACCCCACTCTGCTATTTGTCTGGCTCTGTATTCTGCTACTGCCGCTAAGTGCGATTCTGAAACTATCGGGACTGGAAGCGGCTCACCCTGTTAGCGGAGACATGCTCTCAGTTCGCTCGCTAATATCCGGTGACGGGCTACGCTGGATACTCACCAGTATGGTCAGCAACTTCACCAGCTTTGCCCCATTGGGAGTCGTGCTCGTCGCCATGCTCGGCATCGGTCTTGCTGAACAATCCGGATGGCTTGGCGCCCTGTTACGCTCACTGGTGAATCGAACGCCCGGCTGCCTGCTGGTGCCTGTTATCGCGTTAGCCGGTGTGCTCTCCAGTCTCACAACAGATGCGGGTTATGTAGTACTGATCCCGCTGGCTGCACTAGTGTTTCAGCAAGCAGGACGATCTCCGTTAACCGGCATCGCTGTGGCATTTGCAGGCGTTTCGGGGGGCTTTAGCGCTAACCTGTTACTCGGGCCAATTGATGCTTTGCTGGCAGGCATCAGTACTGCGGCGGCGCAAACTCTGGATGCAAGCTATGAAGTCCATGCCGCCGCAAACTATTGGTTTATGCTCGCAT
>PGZG01000189.1 GCA_002840115.1 Gammaproteobacteria bacterium HGW-Gammaproteobacteria-14
CCACTAAACCCGGTGTCTTTATTATCATCCCGACCAAACCAGACCAGCGCTAAATGGCTGCCACTAAAGCCTGCAAACCAGGCGTCACGCTGACCATCACTGGTGCCGGTTTTGCCCGCCACCAATAGCGGCTGCGGCAACCGGGTCACCGCATAACGACCGGTGCCATCCGTCATCGCCTGCCGCAACGCCCACTGAAGAATATATGCAGTCTCCGGGTCCACCACCTGAGTTGGCCGAATCGGATAGCGACCCAGCGGTTCCCCCTGTCGATCAAAGACATCGGTAATGGATCGCAATGGGCTTTTCTGACCGCCGGTGGCGATGGTTTGATACATCACTGCCGCCTCGAAAGGGCTCAAATTGAGACTGCCAAGAAAAATACTGGGATAGGACGGCACCCGACTTTGCACACCCAGAGTATGGAAAGCCTTAATCACCTCTCCGAGCCCCACATCCAGTCCAAGGCGGGCAATGGCCTGATTACGGGACAACGCCAATGCATCTACCATGGGTAATGGCCCCATGGATTGAAGGTCAAAGTTTTTAGGCTGCCAGATTTGTCCATCCGGCATACGAACATCAAACGGTCCGTCCTCAACAACACTGCCAATATGAAAGCGCCCGGGTTGCTGTAACGCAGCCAGTATCACGGCCGGCTTTGCCAGCGAACCGATCGGCCGCACCGCATCCAGCGCCCGATTAAAACCCGCGTGACGGGCGCGCTTGTCACCCACCAGCGCCAGTACATCCCCTTGATCCGGAGCGGTAATCACCACCGCACCGTTGACGGCCTCATGGCCGCCGAGGAATTCTGCCAGCTCGGCCTCTGCGGCCAACTGCGCCAGAACATCCAGCGTCGAATGAATAATCAGCCCTTCGGAAGCCAACACCTGAGCCGGATAGTCACGCGCCAGCTGGCGTCGAACCAGATCAATAAAATGCGGGAAGGCATACAGTGCAGCACCACCACGAGGCACCACATCCAAAGGGCGACTGCGATAAGCGCTCAACCGCTCGGCATCAAAAACACCATGCTGATGGGCTGCGACCAACACCGTATCCCGCCGGCTCATAGCCCGCTGCGGATGGCGCCGAGGATCAAAATAGCTCGGCCCTTTGAGAAGTCCGACTAACATCGCCAGTTGGTGCCCATCCAGCTCAGCCAGCGACTGACCAAAATAAAACTGAGCCGCCAGCCCCATACCGTGAATCGCCCGGCCACCATCCTGACCGAGGTAAACCTCGTTTAGATAGGTTTCAAGAATTTGCTCCTTGCTGTAATGAAGCTCCAACAGTACCGCCATCGGAATTTCAACCAGCTTGCGGGCCAGGGTGCGCTGACGACCCAGCCAGAAATTTTTCACCAATTGCTGAGTCAAGGTACTGCCGCCCTGCTCCACCTCCCCGGCGCGCAGGTTAGCCATCAACGCCCGAGCCAGTCCGCGAAATGAAATACCGTGGTGCTCATAAAAACCACGATCCTCCACCGCCAGCAACATCTGCACCAGCAATGGCGGCGCCTCATCAAGACGCACCAGCACCCGGTCTTCACTGTGACCGGGGTGAATACTACCTATCTGCAACGGCTCAAGACGCACCGTCGACAGTGCCCGACCCGCACCATCGACAACACTGGCAATACGCGCCCCCTGTAAACCGATAGTCAGCCGCTGAGCCGCTTCACCGCCATCGCTGTCGCGAAATCCTCGGGTATGCAACACCAAAGCATTACGACTGAACGCGTAACTGCCGGGCTGACGGGCCGCTGGATCCTGTCGGTAACTCAGTAAATCGAGCAGTTGTTGTAAATGAGCCGGCGGCATTTCGCGGCCCGCATACAATTCCACCGGCCGTGCATAGACCCGCGCCGGCAACTGCCATTGGTGGTTTTCAAAGCGCTGTCTCACCAGCGCATCCAGCCACGCCAATGACAGCAACCCCAATACCATCACCACGGCCAGCAGTCGCCATAGCACCCGCCCCCAGCCTGGCGAGGACGAACCACGGGAGGCTGAACCCCGTTTCCGGGGAGAGGGTTTTCGACTGGCAGGTTTCTTCGGCTTGGTCATGGGCGGCAAGTATAGTCATTAACGGATACAGCCACTAACTTGCCGACCCACCCCAGGTCGCTAATGTGGCACCGCCACCTGAGACAGCCACTGACTGGCTTAATTCTGTAATTCCTGACGCTCTTCACGTTTGGCAAAGGTGCCTATGATCACCATAATGGCCGCACACTGAGAATCAGGAAACCGGATATGACCCTTCGCTACGATATTTATGCCATTGGCAACGCTCTTGTGGACACCGAAGTGGAGGTCAGCGATGCCTTTCTTGAAGAGGTCGGTGTCAGCAAGGGAGTCATGACCCTGGTGGACGAACCACGTCAACAGCAGCTGGTGGCAGCCCTTGGCGAAACCAACCGGGTACACCGGCGGGCCAGCGGTGGATCCGCCTGCAACACCGTAGTTGCGGCACAATACTTTGGCGCCAATACCTTTTATGCCTGCCGCGTTGCCAATGATGATACCGGCCACTTCTTTGTCGACGACCTGCTCGCCGCGGGTGTCACCACCAATATGACCAGCAACAAAGGCGACGGCATCAGCGGTAAATGTCTGGTAATGATTACCCCAGACGCTGAACGCACCATGAATACCTTTCTTGGCATTTCAGAAACCGTTGGCGAAGAAGCCGTTGTGGAAGACGCTGTTAAAGCTGCCCGCTTCGCCTATATTGAGGGCTATCTGGTAAGCTCCCCCAGCGCTCGTGCGGCCGCTATCAAACTGCGCCAGGTCGCCAAGCAGCATGACGTAAAAACCGCACTGACTTTTTCCGACCCGGCGATGGTGCAGTTTTTCGGTGACGGTCTGCGCGACATGATCGGCGATGGCGTTGATATTCTGTTTTGCAATGAAGCTGAAGCGCTAAGCTTTAGCAACACAGACACCATTGATGCCGCGATTGAGAAACTTCAGCAACATGCCAAGTCTCTGGTGATCACCCGCGGAGCCCAGGGTGCGCGACTGTGGGACGGCCAGTCCGTTATTGACGTGGCTCCATTCCCGGTAAAAGCGGTAGACACTAACGGTGCTGGCGATATGTTTGCCGGCGCTTTCCTCTATGCTTTAAGTCAGGGTGAGAATTTTGCCAGCGCAGGTCGACTGGCATCCGCCGCCGCGGCCCGAGTGGTCAGCGATTTCGGCCCACGCCTGCCAGCAGCAGAGCATCTTGCCATCCGCCGAGACATTCTCGGCCATTAATCAGGGTCCTATCCATGCACTTGCTTTGTCGTGTTGATGAGCTTCCGGATGAAGGAGCGCGGGAATTTACCGTCAATGGTCAATCCATCGTGGTTGTCCATCGCGATGGTGAAACCTATGCCTATTTGAACTGGTGTCCACATCTGGGTATTGAGTTAAATTTCCAGCCGGATGTTTTTCTCGACTCTGACAATCAGTTTATTCAGTGCGCCAATCATGGCGCCCTGTTTGAAATTGATTCTGGTCACTGCCTGTCTGGCCCTTGCAGTGGTGACAAACTGGTAACCGTCACTCACAGCATTCGCGATAGCGAGGTGTGGATTGACGAACTGCCACAGCCGGCATGAGCGACGCACACTCAAGTCATCCATTTGATG
>PGZG01000006.1 GCA_002840115.1 Gammaproteobacteria bacterium HGW-Gammaproteobacteria-14
AATATCATGAACCATCACCCAGTCATCAGGGCCGGCGTCATTTTGCAGTAATGTTAAGGCATTCAATACTGAGTGCGCCCGCGTCTCACCGCCAAGCACAGAGCGAACACGAGGATGATGGGCCACCCCCAACTGCGGCCACCAAAGGTCCGTTGCCGCAGTGGCAACCACAATACTTTCCAGCGGCGCAAACCCCAGCAACCGCGCAAGAGTGTGCTCTGTCACAGTGCGTCCAAACAGCGAAAGATATTGCTTGGGTAGCGAAGCCGCCATGCGTGAACCGGTACCTGCAGCAGGCACCACCGCATACAAACGCGCATTATTGGGCAGCGGCATCTGAATCTCCGGTAGGGTTTTCAATCATCAGAAAGAAAGTTTCTCCGGCGCGTACCATGCCAAGGTCTTTGCGAGCGATTTCCTCAATGGCATCCATCCCGGATTTAAGATCCGCAACATCCGCATCCATTAGCCGGTTACGCTCAAAGAGTCGCTGGTTTTCCAGAGACTGGGTCGCCACCGCTTTTTTCAAACTGGCAACATGACGAATACTTCCTTCGCCAATCCAGAGGCGCCATTGCAGGCCCACCAACGCCAACGCCAAAAGCGCTAGCACAATTTGTCGGCGGGGCAGCATGGCCATGGCACAACCTCCGGGTTGGCCCGTCTTCCTGCATTACTGCAGGAAGCGGAATTCCTTACGGCCATGGTAGGCCGCACGTCCCAGCTCTTCTTCAATACGAATCAGGCGATTGTATTTGGCAACGCGGTCGGAGCGGCACAGGGAGCCGGTTTTAATCTGGCCCGCAGAGGTTGCCACAGCAAGGTCCGCAATAGTGGTATCCGCTGTTTCGCCGGAGCGATGGGAAATCACAGCGGTATAACCGGCGTCTTTCGCCATCTTGATAGCATCCAGAGTTTCCGACAGCGAGCCGATCTGGTTCAACTTGATCAAAATGGAGTTAGCGATACCTTCACTAATACCGCGTTGCAGAATTTTGGTATTGGTAACAAACAGGTCATCACCAACCAACTGCACTTTTTTGCCAAGACGATCCGTCAGGATTTTCCAACCTGCCCAGTCGCTTTCATGGAGACCATCTTCAATGGAGATAATCGGATAACGGGCGCTCAGCTCTGCCAGATAATCAACAAACTGCTCGGCATTCAAACTGCGGTTTTCGCCGGCCAGAACATATTTACCATCGTGATAAAACTCGGAGGCCGCACAATCCAGAGCCAGCGTAATCTCATCACCCAGTTTATAACCGGTCAGAGCAATCGCCTCAACAATTGCCTCCAGTGCTGCCTCGTTGGATGGCAGGTCCGGGGCAAAACCGCCCTCATCACCCACCGCCGTATTCAAGCCACGTTTCTTAAGTACGCTTTTCAGAGCATGGAACACTTCCGCACCACAGCGGATAGCCTCAGCAATGGTTGGCGCCCCCACCGGTTGAATCATGAACTCCTGGATATCGACATTATTATCCGCATGCTCACCACCATTAATGATATTCATCATGGGCACTGGCAAGCTGTAAGCGTTGTCATCATCCTGCATATCGGAAATATATTCGTACAATGGCTTCTTCTGCTCCGCAGCCCCCGCTTTTGCAGCAGCCAGAGACACGGCAAGAATCGCATTGGCGCCAAGACGGGATTTACTCTCCGTACCATCCAGCTCGATCATGGCATTATCAAGAGCCCGCTGCTCACAGCCTTCTCGCCCCAGCAGCAGATCACGCAGTTCGGAGTTCACATTGCCAACAGCTTTCAACACACCCTTGCCCAAATAACGGCTTTTATCACCATCACGAAGCTCAAGGGCTTCCCGGGAACCGGTAGAGGCACCGCTCGGTGCACAGGCACTGCCAAAAGCACCGGACTCCAGAACAACGTCCGCCTCAATGGTCGGATTGCCACGGGAATCAAGGATTTCACGGGCTTTGACATCAACAATCTTCGACATGCTGGTTCTCCGAAATCAGTCTTATCGGTTATCAAAAGAAGGAAAAGATTTAACCAGTTGATCCACTGCCTGCATTTGCCCGAGAAAACCTTCCAGACGGTCAAGACGCAATGCACAGGGGCCATCACACTTGGCCTGATCAGGCTCTGGGTGAGCCTCCAGAAACAAACCGGCAATACCTTGGGACATGCCTGCACGACCAAGGTCGGCCACCTGATTACGGCGACCATCGGCGGAATCGGCGCGACCACCTGGTTTTTGCAGAGCATGGGTGACATCAAAAAACAGCGGATAACGGAACTGCTTCATCACCCCGAAGCCAAGCATATCCACCACCAGATTGTTGTAACCAAAACTGGAACCACGCTCGCAAAGAATGAGCTGCTCATTACCCACTTCTTCACATTTATGCAGAATATGCCCCATTTCCTGAGGGGCAAGAAATTGGGGCTTCTTAATATTAATAATGCATCCGGTTTTTGCCATGGCAACGACAAGGTCTGTCTGCCGAGCAAGAAATGCAGGCAACTGCAGCACATCAATAACCTCTGCGGCTGGGGCCGCCTGATGTGGCTCATGGATATCCGTTAGCAACGGGCAGCCAAAAGTTTTTTTGATTTCTTCAAAAATTTTCAGGCCTTCATCAAGACCGGGGCCACGGTAAGAGTGCAGCGAGGAACGATTGGCTTTATCAAAGCTGGCCTTGAATACCCAGGGGATACCGAGTTTCTCTGTAACGCGGGCATAATACTCCGCAACCTGCAAGGCGAGATCCCGAGACTCCAGCACATTCATGCCACCAAACAGCACCATCGGCAAATCATTGCCAATGCGGATATCGCCCAGTGACAAAACCTTTTGATCAGCCACTATGCGCCGCCTTCTGCTGGAGGGCCGCCTCTACATAGCAACGAAACAAGCCATGGCCATCTCGTGGCGTTGAGGTAAATTCCGGATGGAACTGACAGGCCAGAAACCAGGGATGATCGGCAACTTCGATAACCTCTACCAGATCATCATGGGAACGACCGGTAATTTTTAATCCGGCCGATTCCAGTTGCGGCAAATAATTGTTATTCACTTCGTAGCGATGGCGGTGGCGTTCAACGATTCTGGTGGCGCCATAACAATGCGCCGCCAATGAACCCGCCGCCAACAGACACTCCTGACTACCAAGACGCATAGTGCCACCAAGTTCGGAAGCCTCACTACGCAACTCAACATTACCGTCTTCCTTAACCCATTCGGTAATCAAAGCCACCAGCGGATCCGGAGTGGTCGGCCGTAATTCGGTGGAATGCGCCTCGGTAATACCAGCAACATGGCGAGCGTACTCAATCACGGCGAGCTGCATACCCAGGCAAATACCCAAATAAGGGATTTTTTTCTCGCGGGCATAGCGGATAGCCGCAATTTTGCCCTCCGTACCACGATCACCAAACCCACCTGGCACCAGAATCGCATCCAACCGTGACAACCGTCCCGGCCCATCCCGTTCAATTTCTTCCGAGTCGATATACTCAATAACCACTTTGGCCTTGTTGGCGATACCCGCATGGGTCAGAGCTTCATTGAGGGACTTGTAGGCATCGACCAGATCAATATATTTGCCGACCATACCAATCGTCACGCTGCGCTCAGGGTTCAGCTGCGCTTCCACCACGCGATCCCACTCGGAAAGATCCGGCGACGGTTGCTGCAAGCCAAACTTCTCCAGCACAATGTCATCCATGCCCTGTTCATGGAGCACCCGTGGCACCTGATAAATGGTCTGGCAATCAGGAGCCGAAAATACCGCGCGGGCTTCCACGTTAGTAAAGAGTGCAATTTTCTCGCGGGCGCCCTGGGGAATTTCGTGGTCCGAGCGGCAAACCAGCATATCCGGCTGTAACCCAATAGAACGCAGCTCCTTCACAGAATGCTGGGTCGGCTTGGTTTTGATTTCGCCAGCCGAGGCGATATAGGGAACCAGCGTCAAATGAACCAGCTGAGAGCGATTGGAGCCAAGCTGCACTCGCAACTGACGCACCGCCTCCAGAAACGGCAACGACTCAATATCACCAGCGGTGCCACCAATCTCGACGATAGCAACATCAAACCCTTCCGCGCCCTGAAAGATTTTTCGTTTGATCTCATCAGTGATATGCGGGATCACCTGCACCGTTGCGCCGAGATACTCTCCACGACGCTCTTTATCGAGCACGTCCTGATAAACACGGCCAGCGCTAAAGCTGTTTTTGCGAGTCAGACGGGTCCGAATAAAGCGCTCATAATGGCCCAAATCCAGGTCGGTCTCGGCACCATCTTCGGTAACAAACACCTCTCCATGCTGATAGGGACTCATCGTGCCCGGATCAACATTGATATAGGGGTCCATCTTGATCAGCGTGACACTGAGCCCACGGGCTTCGAGCAACGACGCCAGCGACGCAGAGGTAATACCCTTGCCAAGGGATGAAACAACCCCGCCTGTGACAAAAATGAATCGTGTCATGCACACACCGGATGGTAGAAATGGACTGCGAACCCCTGAAAAATCAAGGAAAAATCAGAAGGTTGCGCGACAACAGGACGGGAGGAAATGCTAACAGATGCGCCGGTCTGTCACAATGCGGAATCCTCGATCCGGAGGAACAAAACGCGATCCCCCGGTAACGGACACCAATCATCTGCGACCCCGGCAGCCGCTACGGCCACTAATTCATCACCCACATAAAACAATGGCAGACGCCGTCGGCGCCAGGGCGGCACACCGGCAGCACGCCACAGCTCAGAAACCTCACGGTGATGGCCGCGCAGTAACAGGCGCTCTCCACCACTAGCCCCCTGCACACGCACACTTTCCGTAGGCCCGCGCAATGCCAGTTCTTCCCAGACAGAGGATTGAGCAGGCTTGGAGTCAGGCGCATCAGTATTAGCCGCCAGACTCTGAATAGTGAGGCCCTGCCATTGCAGCACCGGATCGACGATCGGCCGCCACTCCACCGCATCCTCCAGTGGCAAGGAAGCCGACTTCGATAACAAATACAAGCGACCACGAAACCGGCGCCACTCACCCTCTGGCCAGACCACGGCGGGCTGTCGATCGTCGGCGGCTGTTACCAGCTCTCTCTCGACTCGCTGCAAGGTCGCCACCGAAGGTGCATTGATTCCCCGGCGGCGCAGCCATCCGTAAAGCAAATTACGACGTCGTGGGGAAGAAAGTTCCAGCCAGGCGCTGAGCGACAAGCTCTGATCGTCACCATCACAACTGACAAAGTCCTCCCATGCTCTCTCATCCAGCAACCCGGCTTGTTCCGCGAGTACCGAGGCGCTTGCTGTCAGCATGGCAGCGGAATCAGGCCAACGCTGATCCAGCAATGGCAGGACCTGATGTCTAAGAAAGTTACGATTAAAGTCGACTTGCTGATTGGCAGGGTCTTCGATCCACGACAGCTGCCAGTGCCGGGCAGCCGCTACCAGCTGCTGCCGACCAACACCGAGGAAAGGACGGCAAATAGTCTTTCCCTGCCAAGACTGCCGGGACTTCATGGCGGATAACCCTCGAGCACCACTGCTACGCATTAGCCGCAATAACAGGGTTTCCGCCTGATCATCCCGATGGTGGGCCAGCAACAGAACATCCTCAGGCCCCACATGCCGCATCAATGCCTGTCGGCGTAACTGGCGAGCCCTGCCTTCCAGATTACCGCCAGAAGTCAATGAAACCCGCTCAACCAACGCCGTCAGGCCGCGCTGGACTGCCTGACGGGAGCAATGCTCAGCCCAGGCATCCGCATCGGCATGCAAACCATGATGAATGTGAACCGGTTTGAGCCGCTCCGCAAAACCAGCCCGCAACAGCGCCTCAAGTAAAACGGTGGAGTCGAGCCCACCACTGAAGCCGACCACTAACTGCCCACGACTATCAGCCAGCCCATCATCAACCAGCAGATCAATGAGATTTCCGGGTGCCATGGAGCGTCCTGTGGCAAAGAGTCAGTGACGTAGCGCCCGCTGGGGCTTGCACAACTCGCGCAACTCACACGGCCAGCGGGCTCTGAGAATAACGAGGCGCACGGCTCGCACCTGAGCTACTCGTCCGCTGGCACACCAGCCACGTTACTGTAGCTCACCAACCGCTTGTAGCGCCGCGCTACCAGTTCATCAGCAGACAGTTTGCCAAGCTTGTCCAGCTGCAATCCCAGGCTCTGCCGCACCCGCTCGGCGATCTGGTCATAGTCACGATGGGCGCCGCCCAAAGGCTCCGGCAACACCTCGTCAACGATACCGAGCTCATTCAGCCGCGCCGCCGTCAGGCCCATGGCCTCAGCCGCATCGGGAGCCTTATCGGCACTGCGCCAGAGAATCGAGGCGCAACCCTCGGGGGAAATCACTGAATAAGTGGAGTACTGCAGCATTTGCAAGTGATCGCAAACACCAATGGCCAAGGCACCACCGGAGCCACCCTCACCAATCACCGTGGCGATGATCGGCACACGCAGCCGGGACATCACCATCAGGTTTCGAGCAATAGCTTCGCTTTGTCCGCGCTCTTCTGCATCGATACCAGGAAACGCCCCAGGCGTATCAATAAAGGTGACAATCGGCAAACGAAAGCGCTCTGCCATTTCCATCAACCGTAATGCCTTGCGATAACCCTCCGGCCGCGGCATACCGAAATTACGCCGGACCTTTTCTTTCACCGAACGCCCCTTCTGATGGCCAATCACCATCACCGGACGGTTATCCAAACGAGCCATGCCAGCGATAATTGCCGCATCATCTGCAAAGGTGCGATCACCATGGAGCTCGTCAAAGTCGGTAAAAATACGACGAAGATAATCCATGGTATAGGGACGGCGAGGATGACGCGCCAACTGGGAAATTTGCCAAGGTGTCAAACTGCGGAATATGGACTCCGTCAGCCCGATACTTTTATCCTGCAGGCGGCGAATCTCCTCAGAGATGTTCACCTCACTGCCATTACCCACCAGACGCAACTCCTCGATCTTCGCCTCCAGGTCGGCGATGGGTTGCTCAAATTCGAGGAAATTCGGATTCATTAGTCTGCCAATTCCGGCCATGTGTCCTGAAGTGAGCCAAGTGTAACGGGGTGCCGCCGGGGCGTCACCCTCAGGCACTGACCCGAAAGTGCGAATTGCATTGCAAACTGTAACGTTGCATGGCGATTTCAGCCATAAACCGACTCCCCTGCACCACCATCAATACTGCAGGGTTACTGCCTGATTGCCAAATCGGCCCCGCAGATCCTCCAACAGTGCCTCTTCCGGCGCCACACGCCAGTCCTCCCCCAGGGTCATCATGCCGCAGCCTAAAGGATGCGACAGCTGAAGTGCGACGGGACAATTGCCCCCGCGATAGGGAGTGAGCAACTGCCGTAGCTGAGTGGTCAACTCATCACCAACAGGCACCTTCAGCAACAAACGGCGTGCGAACTGCTCCCGCGCCCGGCGCATATCCATAATCTCTTCCGCCAATACGGAGATTACCATTTCCCCATCGCTCTGCGGGCGACGACGCACCGCTCCTCGAATAATCAGCACCACATCCTGCTGCAGCATATCGCCATACTGACGGTACACATCACCAAATACGGACACCTCCATGCGACCGGTTTTATCATCCAGCGTGATAAACGCCATGCGCTCACCACTTTGTTTGCTTTTGGTTTGTCGCAACTGGACCACCTGGCCAGCAATCAGTGCAAGCTCACCCTTCGCGGTGGGCTGAAGACTATTAATACGACTGCTCACCATATGCCGCAGCTCTGATTCAAACTGATCGATCGGGTGACCGGTCAGAAACAGGCCCAGAGTATCTTTTTCTCCCTGCAGACGAATATCGTCACGCCAGACGCGGGCCACCTGCCACGCCACTTCCGTTACAGACTCATCCTCGCCACCGCCAAACATATCGGCGATACCGGCCTCCGCATTACGCGCATCCTGCTCTGCCGCTTGCTGCGCATCTGACAGGGTTGCCATCAAGGTAGCACGATCATCCACCGTACGCTGCGGACCCAATTGATCCAATGCACCCGCACGAATCAACGCCTCCAGCGAGCGGCGGTTAACTTTACGCAAATCAATACGCCGACAGAAATCAAACATGTCGGCAAAACCACCGCCCTCATCTCTGGCTTGAACAATCGCTTCAATGGGCGCCTCACCTAACCCCTTGATCGCGCCTAAACCATACACAATATGACCTTCGGCATTGGCCGTGAATCGAAAGCCGCAGCTATTCACATCCGGTGGCAACACCTTAAGGCCCATGTGGCGGCACTCATCAATAAAGGTCACAACCTTGTCGGTGTTATGCATTTCTGCCGAGATAACTGCGGCCATAAACTCCGCAGGATAATGAGCTTTTAACCAGGCTGTCTGATACGCCACCAAAGCATAGGCCGCCGAGTGGGATTTGTTAAAACCGTAACCGGCAAACTTTTCCACCAAGTCAAAAATCTTGATGGCAAGATCAGGATTAACCCCCTTACTCTGGGCGCCGGATTGGAAAAACTCTCGCTGTTTTTCCATTTCCTCTAACTTCTTTTTACCCATGGCGCGACGTAATAAATCCGCGCCACCCAGTGAGTAACCCGCTAGTTCCTGAGCAATCTGCATGACCTGCTCCTGATACAGAATCACACCATAGGTAGGCTCAAGAATGGGCTTTAACCACTCATGTTGATATTGCGGGTCAGGATAGGCCAATGGCTCACGGCCATGTTTGCGGTTAATAAAATTATCCACCATCCCGGACTCTAGCGGTCCGGGACGATACAGCGCCACCAATGCAATAATATCTTCAAAGACATCCGGACGGAGCTTGCGAATCAAGCCCTTCATGCCTTCAGATTCAAGCTGAAAAACCGCCGTGGTTTCTCCGCTCTTCAGCAAATCAAAACTGGCCTTGTCCTCTAGCGGGATACGGGTAATATCCACCGGCTCTTTACCCTCGGGGACAATCCGGGCATTAATCGCTTTCACCGCCCAGTCGATAATGGTCAGCGTTTTTAAACCGAGGAAATCGAATTTCACCAGCCCGGCAGCTTCGACATCATCCTTGTCATACTGGGTGAGCAGATTCTCACCCTGATCGTCACAATGCAGCGGCGCAAAATCCGTTAACTTGCCAGGAGCAATCACCACGCCGCCGGCATGCTTACCAACATTACGAGTTAACCCTTCCAGCTTGAGCGCCATCTCCCAGATTTCGCGCACAGAGTCTCCATCGCCGCCAGGGCTTGCGAGAAAATCTCGCAGCGGCTCTTCTTCCTCCAAAGCTTTTTCCAGCGTCATGCCCGGCGTCGTCGGAATCATCTTCGATAGCCGGTCCGCCAAACCATAGGGCTTACCCTGCACCCGGGCAACATCACGCACCACCGCCTTCGCCGCCATGGAGCCAAACGTGATAATCTGCCCCACCGCTTCGCGACCATATTTATCCGCAACGTACTGAATTACTCGATCCCGTTTTTCCATACAGAAATCGACATCGAAATCCGGCATGGATACTCGTTCCGGGTTCAAGAATCGCTCGAACAGCAAGTCATATTCGATGGGATCAAGATCGGTAATTTCCAACGCATAAGCCACCAATGAACCAGCACCGGAACCACGTCCAGGCCCCACTGGAACATCATTAGCTTTTGCCCAACGAATAAAATCAGAAACAATCAGGAAGTAACCTGGAAACCCCATCTGATTAATAACATTCAGCTCAAACTCAAGTCTGTCATCGTATTCCTTGCGCCGCTCGGGAAATTCTGGAGAGCTGGTATCAAACAAGGCTGACAGCCGAACATTCAGCCCCTCGCGAGCCTCCTGCTCAAGAAACTGAGCAATAGTCTGTCCTTCGGGTGTCGGGAAATCCGGCAGGAAGTTCTTACCCAGCGTAATATCGAGAGTACAGCGGCGAGCAATTTCAACACTGTTAGCTAACGCTTCCGGTAAATCGCTAAACAGCGCCTGCATTTCGTCAGCGGACTTGAGATATTGCTGATTACTATAACGTCGCGGTCGGCGAGGATCGTCAATAGCCGTGCTGTCGTGAATACATACCCGTGCCTCGTGGGCATCAAAGTCATCAACGTCAATGAAGCGCACATCATTGGTTGCTACCAGAGGCAGTGACAAGGATTCTGCCAATGCGACGCTGGCATGCAAACAGAGCTCGTCTCCTGGGCGCTCCGTACGCTGTACCTCAAGGTAGAAGCGGCCCGGAAAGTAGCCGCTCAACTCACGAGCGATTGTCGTCGCATCTTCAGCTTTACCGGCCAACAATAACTGACCAAGCTCGCTGTGACGGGCAGCAGACAAAACAATCAGGCCTTCATTCAACTCTGCAAGCCACTCACGACGCACCAGCGGCTTGCCGCGCTGCTGATTGTGCTGCCAGGCTCGGGACATCAGCAGCACCAGGTTACGGTAACCCTGCTCGTTCTGAACCAGGAAACATAGGGGGGCAGGGTCTTCAATAATCTGGCTCTCGATCCAAAGATCTGCGCCGACAATGGGTTTAATCCCGGCACCTTCAGCGGCCCGATAAAATTTGATCAAACCAAAAAAGTTGGAATCGTCGGTGACTGCCACGGCGGGCATGCCAAGGGCCGCACAACGCTTCACCAGTGCCTTGACCCGCACCACCCCATCCACCAGCGAATAGTCAGTGTGCACACGCAGGTGAATAAATCCGGGCTGGCTCATGTTATCTCCCGAAACCGATGATTAAGGTGTCAATCTTCGTTAGCGCGCGGCAGCATCAAGACTGCGGGCCACGGGGCCAAACGAGCGGCGATGCTCTGGCAACGGACCCAGCCGCGCCAGCACCGCCAAATGCTCCGCCGTAGGATAGCCTTTATGGCGGTCAAAACCGTAGTCTGGATGTCGCTGATGCAACTGCACCATTTCTTCGTCGCGGGCCACCTTGGCAAGGATGGAAGCGGCACTGATAGCAGGTATCCGGCGATCACCTTTCACCACCGCTTCCGCTGGGCAGCCAAACTCTGTCACTCGATTGCCGTCAACCAACACCGCGCCGGGCATTATTGGTAATCCGGCCACCGCCCTGCGCATGGCCAGTAAAGTGGCGTGAAAAATATTGAGCTGATCAATCTCTTCAGGCTCTGCGCGACCGAAACTGAACGCAAGCGCGCACTCTCTGATTTGTATCGCCAGCTCCTCTCGGCGCTTTTGCGACAGCATCTTACTGTCCGCCAACCCATCAACCGGGCATGCCGGGTCCAAAATCACAGCGGCAGTTACTACCGCCCCCACTAACGGTCCTCTACCCACCTCATCAACACCCGCAATAGTCATGCCGGGTTGCCAATAGAACGCTGTGGGCAGAAACGGCGCGACTCCGGGATACTCGGCAAAGGGGTAAGTCATGATCGTTCCAGTAAAGCCGAAACCGCTACCGCAGCGCGATCACTGGCACTGCGTCGAAGAGTGTCATGAATAGCGTCAAAGCGCGATAACAAGGCCGCAGCACGAGCCGGATCATCCAGCCAGCGTTCCAGCTCAGCAATCAGGTTGTTCGCCGTCATATCCCCCTGAATCAGTTCAGGAACCACTGACTCTCCGGCAAGCAGATTTGGCAGACCAACGGTATTGGTCACCGCCAGAGAGCGAGCAATCCAATAAGTAATCCAGCCAACGCGATAAGCAATGACCATCGGTCGCTTAACTAGCAACGCCTCCAGTGTTGCCGTACCGGATGCCAGCAATACCAGGTCCGAAGCAGCCATCGCCTCTCGACTCTGTCCGTCAATTATCGAGAGGTAAGGACGATCCCGGTCACCGCACAGTCCATCAATTTGCTGACGACGAGCCGGATTGGCGGCGGGCACTACGAAACGGAGATCGGGACGACGGCAAGCAAGCTCATCAATTACCTGAAGGAAGGTCGGCCAGAGCATTCCCACTTCACCACCACGACTACCGGGCAGTACACTGATCAATGTATGTTTCCCGGACAGTCCCAGCTGTCCACGCAAGGCATCAGCATCCATACGCATGGGAATACGGTCAGCTAATGGATGCCCAACAAACTCCACCGGCACATCATGGTCGCGATAAAACTGCGCTTCAAACGGCAGTAGCGCCAACATCAAATCAACACTGTCTCGAATGCCCTTAATACGGCCCTTACGCCAGGCCCAAACCGAAGGGCTTACATAATGAGCAGTGCGAATACCCGCAGCACGCAGCCGACGCTCAATAGGCAAGTTAAAATCTGGCGCGTCAATACCGATACAAACATCAGGCTGCTGATTTAGCAAAAAATCCACCAGCTGCCGACGCAGCCGAAACAGTTCCGGCAACCGCCCCAGCACTTCGGTTATGCCCATCACCGACAGGCGTTCCATGGGAAAAAAACTATGCAGCCCCTGCTCCGCCATCAGAGAGCCACCAACCCCGATAAAACGGGCCTCGGGATAACGCTGACGCAAGGCAACCATCAAACCACTGCCAAGAATATCCCCGGACTGCTCTCCGGCGATCAGCGCAATAAGAGGCGATGATGTCGCCATGATCAACGAGTAATGCCGCGCTCCGAAGCGCGCAAGGAGTCAATGAAGCACTGTAATTCCGGCCCACCCACCATCGCTTCGAGCTGGGCCAGCGCCTGCTCTAGCGTCAAACCCTGACGGAATACTATCTTGTAGGCCTGCCGCAGCGAACTGATAACCTCTGCACTCCAACCACGCCGTCGCATACCTTCAAAATTCATGCTCCGAGACGCAGCCGGGTTACCACCGACCATGACATAAGCGGGGATATCCTTAACCACCAGACTGCATCCCGCCGTCATGGCATAGGAGCCAATTTTGCAGAACTGATGTACACCCGTCATGCCACCAAGAATCACGCCATTACCAATATGCACATGACCTGCAATACCAGTGGTATTAGCAAAGATATTGTCATCCCCAATCATACAGTCGTGGGCCACATGAACTCCCACCATCAACAGATTACGACTACCGATACGAGTGAGACCATTATCCTGAACCGTGCCACGATGAATGGTCACATGCTCACGAATCACATTGCCGTCACCAATTTCCAGACGGGTTGGCTCATTGCGATATTTCTTGTCCTGACACTCCGCCCCCACCGAGGCAAACTGAAAAATGCGGTTGTTACAACCAATTCGTGTCGGCCCCTGAACAACCACATGGGAAGCAATTTCGGTACCGGCACCAATCTCAACGCCCGGGCCAATAACAGAATAAGGGCCGACACTGACGTTACCCGCCAGTCGGGCTTCAGAGTCGATAATTGCCGTTGGGTGAATCATGTCATTTTCCACATAGATGGACCGAGCGCCCGATACTTTATTTTCAGTAGCGTGCTACCCCGTACCTTTGCTATCTAATGTAGTGAAAGTTACTACACTACTGTTGGGCGATACTCATACTGTTATCTGCTAAACCTTTTTCTCGGCGACCAAAAACTCCGCGGAGGCCACCAACTGCCCATTAACCCGCGCTTCGCCAAAGAACTTCAAAATATTACGTTTCGTCGCCAAGTAGCTGGCCTTCAAAATTAGTTGGTCGCCCGGAATTACCTGCCGTTTAAAGCGCGCTTTATCAACACCGCAAAGCAGGTACATATAGCCTTCATCCGGTCGGCGGTTCTCCGTCACGAAGCCGAGAACACCCGCCGCCTGGGCCAGAGCCTCAATAATCAATACACCCGGCATAATCGGTTCTTGCGGGAAATGCCCATTAAAAAACGGCTCGTTAATCGAAATGTTTTTCAATGCCTCAATACTGACACCCGGCTCTATGGAGAGCACTCTATCCACCAGCAAAAACGGATAGCGGTGCGGCAATAACTGACGAATCTGGTTGATATCCATGAAAATCTCACACGCAGCAGATCAATCTGCTGAATTATCATCATCAAGACGCTTTTCCAACGCCCGAAGGCGTTTCGCCATTTCATCAAGCTGCCGAAAACGAACCGCGTTCTTGCGCCACTTATCCTGACTATCCGCTGGAATACCCGATGCATAGGTACCCGCTTTATTCAATGACCCGGTCACCATGGTCTTACCCAGCACCTGAACCTGATCTGCCAACTGCAAATGCCCCGCAATGCCTACCTGACCCCCAAATACGCAGAAGCGACCAATGGAGGTGCTGCCCGCCACGCCAACTTGAGCAGCAATCGCCGTGCCCTCACCGACTTGAACATTGTGGGCAATGTGCACCTGATTATCGATGATCATACCCGCGCCAATAACGGTATCGTCGATAGCACCACGGTCAATAGTCACCCCGGCACCAATATCAACATCGTTACCAATTCGCACCGTGCCGACTTGATACACTTTGGTCCAGCCCGAGCCACTAAAGGCAAAACCGAAGCCGTCACAACCAATCACAGAGCCCGCATGAATATTAGTCCGGGCACCAATAACAACACCATGATAAATAGTAACGTTTGGCCATATATGTACACCCTCTGCAATATGACAACCGGCACCAATAAAGGAGTTCGCCATTATCACAGAACCGGGGCCGATCTCTGCATCGGCCTCGATCACCACATTGGCACCAATACTGGCGCCTGCACCAATGATCGCAGACGAATCTATCACCGCACGGGGATGAACACCCGGGGTGACGGGTGGAGCAATATCAAAATGCCGACTAATTTGCGCATAGGCCAGATGAGGATCCTTCACTACCAGCACTGGAACCGGCGAGAACGGCTGCTGATCCGCTCGGCACAGCACCGCAGACGCCTGAGTAGACTCTAGCCAGGAGCGGTAACGCGGATTAGCGAGAAAGCTCAGCTCGCCGGGCCGGGCCGACTTCAAAGTACCAAGCCCGGTCACAGCGATTGAAGGGTCACCGTGTAACTCAGCACCCAGCTCTTCAGCAATGTCCCCCAGTGTGAGCACCATTGGTTGCGCCTTACTTCATCCGATTAATGTGCTGGGTCACATCACGGGTAATATCCACGGCCTCAGAGGAAAACAGTACAGCCTGTTTGACGACGACGAGGTCATAGCCTTTCTCTGCGGCAATTTCAGCAACCGCTTGTTGCAGCTTTGGAGCCATTGTTTCCTGAAGCTCTTGCTGGCTCTGCTGCAGCCGCTGCTGAAGCATTTGCTGCAGGGAGCGGAATTCAATCATTTTCGCATCACGCTCGTCGGTAAGACGTTGCCCCTGATCGCGACTCATGGTGACACCTTCTTTCTGGAGTCGCTCTTCCAGTTTAACAATATCATCACGAAGCTTGCGCAACTTGTTTTCCTGTCCCTGCATATCAGACTGAAATTTGGTGATTCGAGCTTTAACATCTTGTGTTTCCGCTAAAGCCATATCTGGATCCACCACCACAATTTTCAACTCCGCAACTGCCAACATCGGCACTAGCAAGAATGCAGCCACAAGCGTTTTCATTACTTTTGTCATTTTCATTCTCTACTCTCCTAAAAAACCTGACCAAGGGAAAACTGAAATACTTCCGTATCATCACCGCGCTGATTCTTAATGGGCTTCGCCAAACTGAACCCCAGTGGGCCAATAGCCGTCAACCACGTCAAGCCCACGCCTGCAGCATAACGAAGCTCTGAAGGATCCAGATCAAAGCGACTACCCTGTATTTCAGTCTGCCAGACATTGCCCACGTCAGCGAACAGGAACGTGCGCAAACTACGGCTATTGGCAGCAAAGGGTGCAGGGAAAATCAGCTCCAGGCTACCCTCTGTTAACATATTTCCACCAATCGGATCGGGGCTTGGATCAATGTCCCCACTATTAACAAATACCTGACTGGGGGATCGCGGCCCCAAAGAACGTGCCCGATAACCCCGCACCGAACCAATACCGCCAGCAAAAAAATGTTCGTAGAAGGGGAGAATCAAGTCATCCCCATAACCATCGCCATAGCCAATATCGGCACGCGCACGAAGCACCCAACGATTACTCAATGGTACATAACGCTGCCCAGACCAGTTCATCTTATAGAAATAGTAATCACTGCCTGGCGCCGCAACATCGAGAGACAAGGTCTGCGACCAACCCCTGTCCGGCAAAACACCGCGGTTTAAGGTACTCATCTGCCAACTGGCATTGAGCTTCAAGGAATCAAAAGAGTTAGTTCCTTCATTCGCCAAAAATTGGGCGATTTCAGTAGCTACAAAAGCTCCCGTTTCAATATCAATACGGTCAACACCGTAGCCAAAGTTAAGCCGTGCGTACTCGGAAATCGGATAGCCGTAACTGACACCGCCACCGCGCCGGTTAGCTGCATAAGAAGCTACCGTTGTCTCCGAAAAGTCAATCTTCGAATAATACAAATTGAAACCACGACTGACGCCATCCAGGGTGTAATAGGGGTTCTGATGGGAAAAACTATAACTATCCCGGATTTCACTACGACTCAGCGCAAAGGAAACCCGGTTACCCGTTCCCATAAAGTTATTCTGACTCACATTAGCGCCAAAAATAAAACCGCTGCCATCGGAGTAACCGATATTGGCACCGATGGAGCCCGAGGGCTGCTCTTCAACGCGGTAGTTAACATCCACCAGATCATCAACACCGGGTATTTTCGGAGTCTCTGCTTCTACTACGCTAAAAAAACCAAGCCGCTGTAAACGCTGCCGAGAAAGATCAATTAAAGCACTGTTCGCCGGAGCCGCTTCAAACTGACGCATTTCACGGCGCAAAACTTCGTCATGGGTTTTGCTGTTACCCGTAAAATTGATACGGCGCACGTAGGCCTTTCTACCGGGATCAACAAAGAAAGTGACATCCACAGTCTTGTCATCCTCATTAACCTCAGTAAAGGCATTCACATCAGCAAAAGTGTAACCTTCGTTACCTAGCCGACGAGTTAACAAATCGCTGGTATAGGTCAGTAGCTGTTGAGAAAAAACCTGACCTTTGCTAACCACCAGCAGCGGCGATAGCTGATCTTCTTCCACTGCCAAATCACCCGCCAGCTTCACTTCATTAACGGTATACAGGTCACCCTCAGCAATATTCACCGTGATGTACACATGCCGACGATCCTGAGTCAACGTAACCTGCGTCGACTCTATGGAAATATTGATATACCCACGGTCCAGATACCATGATCTAAGCCGCTCAAGATCACCAGCGAGACGTTCTCTGGAGTATTTGTCGTCGCCTTTGATAAACGACCAGAAATGACGTGATCGCAACTGGAAAGTGTCAACCAGTTCTTCATTGGTAAAGGCTGTATTGCCCACCACATTGACGTCCTGAATACGAGCTGCCTTGCCTTCGTAGATTTTAATACTCAGCTCAACGCGGTTACGAGGCAATGGCACAGTCTCAGTCTCGATCGTAGCGCCATAGAGACCCTGAGACACATACTGACGCTCCAGCTCCCCGGTAATTGCCTCCAGCGTTGAACGGCGAAAAACCTCCCCCTCGATCAGCTTGGCGCTCTGCAAACCCTTGCGCAGTGAGTCCGTATCAATAAGCTTGTTACCGCTAATATCAATTTTGGCGATGGAGGGTCGCTCCTGAACCATCACCACCAGAACATCACCTTCTCTACCAATCTGTACATCTTCAAAGTCACCCGCAGCATAAAGCGCTCTAACAGCCTCTGCGATGCGCCGTGAGTCCAGCTGATCACCGGACTGAACTGGCAAGCTCCGAAAAACACGCTCTACCGGCAGTCGCTGCAAACCTTCAACACGGATATCCTGAACCCGAAACGATGGTTCTTCGGCATACACAGCACTAATGGGCACCAGCAATAGAGCAAAGAAAATCAGAATTAGGCGTAGCAAGGAGCCCCCGGCATTCATACAAAAAATCGCAAAATATCGTTATAGACAGCAAGCACCATCAAACCGATTACCAATACCAAACCAACCTGCTGAGCACTCATAAGAAATTTCTCAGGCAACTCACGCCCGATAATCATTTCGATCAGACCAAAAACGATCCAGCCGCCATCCAGCATGGGCACCGGCAGCAAATTGATAACACCCAGACTAACGCTGAAAAACGCCAGAAATAACATGAAAGTTACAATGCCAAGCGCCGCTGTATCACCGGCAACTTTGGCAATGGTAAGTGGCCCACCCAGAGTTTTTACCGATAGCTCACCCGTAAACAACTTGCCAATGGCACTCAAAATCATGGTGCTCTGCTGCCACAAACGGCGACCAGCCTCTGGTACCGCAGCCACAGGACCATAATGAATCTGTCGCACTCCGGCAATACCGACGCCGGCGCGGCCGATGCGCTCACCACCCACCGTGACGGCATCCGGCACCAGGGTCAATCGCTGAACGACGCTGTCACGCTCCAGTCGCAGGGTCAAGGGCTGCTCAGGATGAGCCTGCACAATCGACACCCACTGGTTCCAGTCAGCAACCTCGACATCGTTAGCAGTCAACACTCGATCGCCGGGCAACATTCCAGCCCGCTGCGCAGCGCCACCCGGCGTCAGCTCACCAACAACAGCCTGCGGGGTCTGCGGTATCAACCCCAAGGTCTCAAACGGATTCGCCTCCGGATCTTCAGCCCATGCGTGAGCCGGGAGCCACACATCGCGCTGACTGCCATCCGCAGCCTTAAGTGATACACGCAGCTCGCGCGCCTCACCAACAAACCGGATCAACACCGTACCAAGCCGTTGCCAACTCGCGGTTTCGTGGCCATCAATCGCAATAATTTCATCGCCCGCCCTGAAGCCTGCCTGCGCCGCGGGCGTTCCGGGAGTGGGTTCGGCAACCACCGGGATACGGCCGGTTTCACCATTAAGCAATATCAACCAATACAGCAACACCGCGAGCAACAGGTTCGCGGCAGGCCCTGCCGCATAGGTGACCACACGCTGCCAGGCTGGCTTGCCGGAAAACTCCTCATGCCGATTGCTATCGTCGACCTCACTATCGCGTCGATCCAGTGGTTTGACATAACCACCCAGCGGCAAGGCAGAAATAATGAAATCCGTGCCGGAGCGATCGCGCCAGCCAGCAAGACGAGGACCAAAACCAATCGAAAATGTGAGCACACGAACGCCAATCAGGCGCATCGCCAGATAGTGGCCAAACTCATGAATGGCAACGATGATAAAAATCGCAAAGAAAAAAGCCAGCGCGGTGGTCAATGTAGAAGCAAACATCAGTATTGCGCCCCCCGGCTCGTAACCTGCTGCCGAGCATAGGCACGGGCCTCCTCGTCCACCGACATAATTTCATCCAGACTGGTAAATCCGGTGGCGGGCAAGTGCGTCAGGGTCGCCTCTACACACGAAGGGATTCCGTTGAACGCCAATTGCCCATCAAGAAATGCCTGTACTGCAATCTCATTGGCCGCATTCAGCACAGCTCCGGCGGAACCACCTGCTCTCAACGCTTCACGGGCAAGTCGCAAACAGGGAAATAACGACAGATTTGCCGCCTCAAATTGCAATGCCGACAACGTTAGAAAGTCCAGCGAGGTGGCACCGGAAGCAATGCGCTGCGGCCACGACAGGCCGCAGGCAATAGGGGTTCGCATATCCGGCGTGCCCATTTGTGCCAACACCGAACCATCCTCATATTCGACCATGGAGTGCACCACACTCTGTGGATGAACCACGATATCTATCTGCGATTCATCCATGGAAAATAACCAGCTGGCTTCAATAAGCTCCAGGCCCTTGTTCATCAGGGTCGCCGAGTCCACCGATATCTTTGGCCCCATATCCCAGTTCGGATGCTTGAGAGCCTGCTCAACCGTCACCCGGGCCAGCGCCTCAGCACTGTAACCACGAAATGGCCCTCCCGATGCCGTCAACAGCAACCGGCGAACCCCCTGTCGGGAGCGTCCCTCCTGAGGCAGGCACTGGAAGATCGCATTATGCTCCGAGTCCAGCGGTATAAGTTCCGCGCCATGATCATTGACCGCCTGCATAAATAAAGCGCCAGTTACTACCAGAGCTTCTTTATTGGCCAGTAACACACGTTTACCAGCACGCACCGCTGCCAGAGTTGGTCGGACACCGGCGGCACCTACGATGCCCGCCACCACCACATCCGTCTCTGGGCTTTCGGAAACTTCCTCAAGGGCTCTCTCACCTTCCAGAACTTCGGTGTCCGACCCAATGGCAGCCAGATGGTTCCTCAGGGCCGCTGCCGCCTGCGGATCTCGCAACACGGCGTAGCGGGGGCGATGACGCAGGCATAACTCGGCCAGGGCCTGCCAGCGAGTGAAGGCCGCCAGTGCAAACACTTGATAACGCTCAGGATGCAAAGCGATTACATCCAGCGTTTGCAGGCCGATGCTACCAGTGGCACCTAACAGGGTAATGCGTTGGCTCATCTCAGAGCCCACCCGGCAAGCCGGCCCAGGTTAATGCAGCAACGGCGACGGGCAGTGCGGCTGTAACGCTATCAATACGGTCAAGCATGCCACCATGACCAGGCAACAAGGTGCCGCTATCTTTAATGTTGGCCTCACGCTTGATCATGCTCTCGAATAAATCTCCCAAAGCCGATGCCAGCACGGTCACCAGCGCCACCAGCAACAAAGGCCCCGAAGCCGCAGACAGTGCCATCTGCCAGTCCACCAGCGCCACCACCAGCAGGGCCAGTATCACGCCACCTATCAAACCTTCGATGGTTTTCCCCGGACTAACTCGTGGCGCCAATTTATGCCGACCAACCGCGCGACCTGCAAAGTAGGCGCCAGTATCCGCTGCCCACACCCAAAGTAGAATAAATAACAGCGCCCAAGGGCCCGCCAAACCCAATGCTCCGGCAGACTGTATCTGTACCAATGCAGCCCAGGATGGCACCAGCAAAAACAGACCAACCGCCATCAGCACCAGGGGGCGACGCCAAAAACGTGCGCTCCCGGGATAGCCAACCACCAAAACCAAACCAACAACCCACAATAAAGGAACCCATGTCAGCAACCAGACTGGGCGATAGATTTCCACCAGCCACATACATCCCACCAACGACACCAACCAGGCCAGACGCTGAAACAAGGGCCGCTGTCCCATCATCGCCGACCACTCCCAACCGGCAGCGAGAAAGAAAACTCCGGCAATCAACGCAAACCCGCTACGCTCAAGAAAAAACATCGCGCCCAGCACGATAGGCAACAAAACCAGTGCCGTGATAATTCGCAGCTTTAACATTCGCTTTCCCCTTTTTTGACCGCTGCATCGTCACCGGAACGGCCGAAACGACGCTGCCGTCCGGCATAGTCGTCAAGCGCTTCCTGCAGCGCGACAGCATCAAAATCCGGCCACAGTATTGGCGTAAACCACAGCTCGCTGTATGCCGCCTGCCACAACAAGAAATTACTCAATCGTTGCTCACCGCCGGTACGAATCAATAAATCCGGGGGCGGCAAGTCAGCCAGAGCAATATGCACCCCAAGGCTTTCAGCCGTTATCTGATCGACCAGCAACTCACCGGCTGCAACGCGGCGAGCCATTGCCTTGGCAGCCTCTGCAATATCCCACTGGCCACCATAGTTAACAGCAACCACCACAGTCATACGCTGATTCCCTGCGGTCAACTGCTCCGCACTCTCCATCCCCAGCTGAAGATCTTGGCTAAACGCACTGCGTTCCCCAATAAAGCGAATCCTCAACTGTTTTTCATGTAATTCCTGAACACGCTTGTTAAGCGCGCGGAGGAACAGGCTCATCAAATGACTCACCTCCTCCTCAGGACGACGCCAGTTCTCGGAACTGAATGCATACAGGGTTACCACCTGTACACCTTGTTCTGCACAGGCACGAATGGCGTCATGCACCGCCTGCTCGCCAGCCCGATGACCTTCGGCGCCAGGCAAGCCACGGGCGCGAGCCCAGCGGTTATTGCCATCCATAATAATGGCAATATGTCGGGGCACTGACCCAACATGGGAATCGATATCTGGTGCGGAGGATTGCACAGGGTTTCCCCGACAAAAAACGGGCTGACTGGCAGCCCGTTGTCGTATGGTAGCGCTAACGGTCAAACCGTCATCAGCTCTTCTTCTTTCTCTTTCAACAGCTTGTCTACTTCACCAACGAAACGGTCGGTCAACTGCTGAATCTGGTCTTCACCACGACGTTCGTCATCCTCGGATATCTCTTTTTCTTTCAGTAACTCTTTGATATCGGAGTTGGCGTCGCGACGAATATTACGAATCGCCACCCGTGCGCCCTCAGCCTCACTGCGCACAACCTTCACC
>PGZG01000190.1 GCA_002840115.1 Gammaproteobacteria bacterium HGW-Gammaproteobacteria-14
CCCTTGATGCGCTACATCAAATATCTCTTGCGTTGCTTGACATGTCACGAGCGGTGCTTGATGAGGCGCGGGTGATCACCCTGCGATTTCATTTATTGTTGCTGTTTGGCATGGTTGTGGTTTATCTGCTGCTGATTGGTTTTGGTTTGATGTTGTACCGCTCCCGTTATGAAATTCTTAAAGCGCAAACGGAGAGCCGTACCAAAAGTCAGTTTTTGGCCCGTATGAGCCATGAAATCCGCACTCCGTTGAATGGTGTTATCGGCTTGGCGGAGCTGCTGCGTGATACCTCCCCGACACCCCGGCAACGACAGTATATCGAGTTGATTGAGAACTCGGGGCGGTCGTTGGTGGCTCTGGTGAATGACATTCTGGATCATGCTCGCATTGAAGCTGGCAAGCTTGAATTGGAGCAGCTGGATTTCGATTTGGCGGATTTGATATCCGAGTGCGCGCATATTTTCAGCCTGCGAGCGCAGGATAACGACACGATTATTTATTGGCATTTGGACGATGATGTTCCGGCTAAGGTGGTTGGTGATCCTGCCAGGTTGCGGCAGGTTCTGATTAACCTTTTGTCCAATGCTGTAAAGTTTACCGAGCATGGTGTTGTGGAAGTACGTCTGTCGCTAGTGGCTCAGCAGGAAGGTCGTTGGCGGCTGCGTTTTGATGTGAAAGATTCGGGGATTGGTTTGAGTCCCTCTGAGCAGGAGCAGTTGTTTCACTTGTTTTCTCAGGCATCGCCTTCAGTGTCACGCCGTTACGGTGGTAGTGGGCTGGGACTGAGTATCAGTAGAGAGCTGGTGCGCCTGATGGGGGGGGACATCGGTGTGCGCAGTGCGCGTCACTGGGGGTCGACATTCTTCTTTGAGCTGGATTTTGGCCAGTCTCTGGAGCCGCACCCTGCGGTATTGGCAGTTCCGGCGCCAGTGTTACAGGGGACTGTATTGTACGATCTCAGCGGCCAACTAAAAAAACTGTTGCAAGGCGCCGAGCGTTACCGTGCTATCCAATGTGTAGATGATGCTCAGACCATCCGCCGATTATTTGGCGAGTGCAAACTTCTGGTTGTGCATGCCCAGCTTTTTACTCCTCTGGTGATGAGCCAGATGGGGCAGTTGATGGACTTAATCAACAACTCTCTGGCGGTTATGCCAGAGGCTTCTGTTCCGATGGTTCGGCTCATTACCGGTGTGCGTGGCGGGATCGACACGGAGAAAGTGAAGCAGGCCGGGGTTGTGGATATTCAGACTTGCACCGTATTTGATGATAGTCGACTGGAGCAGTTGTTTGTCGCCCAGGTAGGGTCTCGGGAGGAGGCAAGAACGGTATCTGTGGCGGCGCCAACGGAAGTGGTGGCTCAGGGTTTACGGGTGCTGGTGGCGGAGGATAATCCGGTCAACCAGATTGTCACCGACGGGATGCTTAAACGACTCGGCGTGTCGGCGCGCATGGTGGCTGATGGCTGGGAGGCGGTGAGGGTCTATGAGGCATCAGAGGGCGGTTTTGATCTGATTCTGATGGATTTGGATATGCCGGTGATGGACGGTGCCACGGCTAGCCGGGAAATTCGTGCAGTGGAAAGTCGTTGTGGTTGGCCAAAGTGCAAAATTGTGGCGTTAAGCGCCCATGGTGTTAATGAGTATCGGCAGGCTGTTAGGGATGCAGGCATGGATGGACAACTGATCAAGCCTGTCACCTTGGCCGAGTTGGGTTCCGTTCTTAACTAAAAAGTCTTTTAGTTACATGCTCTTATAATTTTATCCGAGACTTTGCTTTGATGATCCGGGCAATCTTATACAGAATTTTGCAAACAAAAGTCATCTTTTGTTCGTATAATCTCTCCCAAGCCAGAAAGATTAGCCGGGAGAGCTATATGAAACGCCTTATTACCCTTTGTACCGCTGGGTTAACCTTGTTGATGAGTAGCGTCGGCGCCACCGCCTTTTCAAAGGTTGATAGCACGATGCTGTGTGCCGCCACGACCGAAGACGGCGCTTTGGAAGTGGTCGTAGAGCGGTTGCTGGAAACCGGGGCTTTCTCTTATGAGGCCGCACCAGCACTACTGGCATTGGATTGCGCTGGCGCGACGCTGATGCAACGGATGATTGATGGTGCTCAGGCAGAAAACCTTGAATACGCCGTGATTGATCTGGGGGTTAATGTGAACCAGCCATTAATGCCGGTAGAGGCTGGCTCGTTAACGGTTATTCAATACCTGATGAAGCAAGCTGCTGTTGCGCGAACCGAGATGGCTCGTGAATTTGCCCTTGAATATATGCAGGATTTCCGCAATGTGGACTTCAATCCTAATCTGCAGCTGGTGACCCTCAAGTAAGATTTTTCTGGTTTACCCTTTCGTAGCCCCGGTTCTCCGGGGCTTTTTTTTGACGTCTTTTTGATCCGGCTGCCGGTGCTCGCATTTCTGTGTTCAGGCCGACACAATGAGGCCCCCGTTGTTGGTCCGCCACTGCATGAACTTGCCGATTGATACGGTTCTTCCAGAACTGACCCGCCGTTTGGCGGAACATCCCACTCTGGTGCTGCAGGCGCCTCCCGGTGCCGGGAAAACCACCCGTGTGCCGCTGGCATTGTTGGCTGAGCCATGGATGAAAGGTCATAAATTGCTGATGTTGGAGCCCCGTCGTTTGGCTGCGCGCTCGGCGGCGCACTTTATGGCCGCTCAATTGATTGACGGGCAGCACAAAGAGGCGGTTGGAAAAACTGTAGGTTATCGCACCCGTATGGATTCCCGCGTGGGACCGCAGACCCGCATTGAGGTGGTCACGGAGGGTATTTTAACGCGCATGCTGCAGCGCGACCCTGCGCTGGAAGGTTATGCGGCGGTGGTGTTTGACGAGTTCCATGAGCGCTCGCTACAGGCGGATCTGGGCCTCGCTCTGGTGCGCGAAGTGCAGCAAGCATTGCGGTCGGAGCTGCGTATTCTGGTGATGTCCGCGACACTGGATGGCTCCCGTGTGGCGGCTTGTCTGGATAATGCGCCAATGATTATCAGCGAGGGGCGCAGCTGGCCGGTAACGGTGTCTTATCGCCCGGTGCCGCCTCGTCAGGATTGGCTGGAGCATCTGGTCGCCCAGCTACTGTCTATTGCCGATCAGCCTGAGCAGGGTTCCTTGCTGGTTTTTCTACCCGGTGTTGCGGAAATACGTCGCGTGCAGCAACGGCTTGAAGGGCGACTCCCGGCGGACCTGACCGTGACTCCGTTATACGGTGATCTGTCCGCCGCCGCTCAGGATCAAGCCATGGCACCGAGCTCGACGGGGCAACGCAAACTGGTGCTTGCCACGGCCATTGCGGAAACCTCCATTACCATTGAAGGGATTAGTACGGTTGTCGATGCGGGGTTTGATCGACGACCACGCTTTGACCCGGTAAGCGGTTTGACCAGACTGGACACGGTGCGGGTTTCTCGCGCTGGCGCGGATCAGCGTCAAGGCAGGGCGGGGCGCTTGGGGCCAGGTCGCTGTTATCGGTTGTGGCCTGAGTCGGAGCGGCTGGCAGAGTTTGCCCTTCCGAAAATACTGGATGCGGATCTTGGCCCGGTGGTGCTTGAGCTGGCGCAATGGGGCTGCGGGGATCCATCGACGATGGTATGGCTGGACCCGCC
>PGZG01000191.1 GCA_002840115.1 Gammaproteobacteria bacterium HGW-Gammaproteobacteria-14
CCCGCCATTGGCGTCAACGACACGCCTTTCATGCCGGTGACTTCCTTGAGAAACTCCTGCAACTCAAACAGGCAAGCCAAATAACCCTGACTGTGGCTCTCCGGCGCCAGCGGGTGACGCTTGAGGAAACCGGGCAACATGGCCGCCCGGTTAGCACCCCGCGGGTTGTATTTCATGGTGCAGGAGCCGAGCGGGTAAAACTGCTTGTCGATGGCAAAGTTCTTGCTCGATAGGTTGGTGTAATGGCGCACCACCTGCAGCTCTGACACCTCCGGCAATAATGGCTTCTGCTGACGACGCAACGCCACAGGAAAATCACTCAGGCAATCATCCGCAACCGGTTTAGGTGCCTGAGAAAACGCCCGGCGTCCAGCTTTGGAAATATCAAAAATCAGTTCAGCTTCGCGATTCATGCCAATACCTCCGCCAACGCCGCCGCATACCGCGCGATATCTTCCTCGGTGCGTACTTCCGTTGCACAAACCAGTATTGCGTTATCCATACCGTAGGCAGACGCCAGCGAATAACCGCCCAAAATCTGTTTGGCCGCCAAGGCCTTTAATGTCAGATTGGCAGACTGCGGCAGCTCAATCACCACTTCATGGAAGGTGGGCCCGGCAAAGCGTCTCTTTACACCCGCAATAGCGCACAACTTTTCCGCCAGTAGATTAGTATTGGCGTGACAATGCCCCGCCACACTGGTTAATCCATCCGCGCCAAGTAGCGACATATAAATCGTCGCCGCCGTCATCGCCAAACCCTGATTAGTGCAGATATTCGAGGTCGCCTTGGAGCGGCGGATATGCTGTTCACGAGCCTGCAGGGTCAAAGCAAAACCGGGCTTGCCATCCAGATCAACGGTGCGCCCGATAATACGACCCGGCATCTGCCGCACATGCTGTTGCTTGCAGCCCATAAAACCAAAATAAGGGCCGCCGGAAGACAATGGCACACCCAGCGGCTGGCCTTCACCGACAACAATATCCACACCCTTGCTGCCCCACTCGCCAGGCGGCTTGAGCAATGCCAACGATGTTGGATTAACCACTGCAATCACCAGCATATTGTTGGTCTGCGCCCAATCGGTTAGCGCATCAACATCCTCCAACGCACCAAAGAAATTTGGCTGAGCAATGACCAATGCAGCGTAATCTTCACCGGCATACTTTTCCAACTCCACCAGTGGCGTTGTACCGCGTTCATTGCAGAACGGTATTTCTTCGATCGTCACACCCTGATTGGTAACGATATCCCGGCAGGCACGACGATACAGTGGATGCACAGTCGTCGGCATTAGCACCCGGCTGGTTTTCGATTTGCGATTGGCGCGCAACGCCATCAACACCGCCTCCGACAAGCCAGAAGCGCCGTCATAGACCGAAGCATTACTCACATCCATGGCGGTCAGATGGGCGATCATCGACTGGTATTCATAGATGGTCTGCAATGTGCCCTGACTGGCCTCCGCCTGATAAGGTGTATAGGCTGTGTAGTACTCCCCACGGGTAGCAATTTCCCACACTGCTGCCGGAATATGGTGCTCATAGGCACCAGCGCCGATAAAACAAACCGCCCCCTCGTCCATACGCGCGCGTGACGCCATTAACGAAGTGACTTCCATTTCGGAAAGACCATCGGGCAACTTTTCCAGAGCACCGGCTTTCAGATGCGCAGGAATTTCATCGAACAGATCCTCAATGCGCGTAACGCCAATAGCGTCGAGCATGGACTGCACATCTTCCGGGGTGTGGGGAATATAGGGCATGGGGGTTCCGTATCAGATCAAGCGTCTTCTTCGAGTTGTGCTGCATATTCTTCAGCACTCATCAGGTCATCAAGCTCTGCCTTGTCGACGATCTTGATGCGATACAGCCAGCCATCGCCATAGCAATCCTGATTCACCAGCTCCGGGCTATCTGCCAACGTTTCATTCACCTCAAGGATTTCACCGGATACCGGCGCATAAATATCCGAGGCTGCTTTTACTGACTCAACCACACCGGTTTCATCACTGGAGGCCACCTTGGCACCGACATCCGGCAGCTCCACATAGACCAGATCACCCATAGCTTCCTGGGCATGCTCGCTGATACCAACATAGGCGGTGCCATCATCTTCCAAACGAATCCATTCGTGACTTTTGGCGTAACGCAGCTCGGCGGGAATGTTACTCATGAGTCTGTCCTTTGGTTGCGGTTTTAATGCGTTATATAGAAAACAGCCTGACAAACGGTTCTGGAAAAGCTTTTAACAAAGTACCGCGACAGGCATTTCGCGGTTACAACGGCTTGAAAACGGATTTCCCGTTTCTGACAAACGGCGGCCGAACGATTTTTACCGGCAGACGCTTGTTGCGGATTTCAACTTCCGCATCGCCACGGCTGCCCGCAGGCAGACGCGCCAACGCCACAGAGATTCCCAGTGTCGGCGAAAAAGTGCCGCTGGTAATTTCGCCCTCACCCTGATCGGTGATGACTTTCTGATGGGCACGAAGCACACCTTTTTCTTCCATGATCAAACCCACTAACTCGGCATGACCATTAACCTGCTGTGCTTCCAACGCCGCACGCCCGATAAAATCACGATCATTGAACACCAGCGTCCAGCCCATATTGGCTTCAAGCGGCGAAATGGTGTCATCCATATCGTTGCCGTACAGGTTCATCCCTGCTTCCAGACGCAGGGTGTCTCTGGCGCCAAGACCACACACAACAACCCCCGCATCACGAAGTTGCTGCCATAGTGCCGCAGCCCGATCACCAGGCAGAATGATTTCAGCACCGTCTTCACCGGTATACCCGGTACGCGCCATAAGCCACTCGCCCTGCTCGACAAAATGGAAAGGCTTTAATGCCAACAGGGCATCCGCAGCGGGCAAAAATGGTTTGCCCAGCTCAAGGGCGCGGGGACCCTGAATGGCGATCATCGCCAACGAAGGCTGCTCTGTAATCTGCACATCAAAACCTGCAGACTGCTGCTGCATCCAGGCCAGATCTTTTTCCCGGGTACCGCAGTTCACCACCAACCGATAGTCCGCCGCACGACGATAGACAATCAGATCATCCACCACACCGCCCTGCGCATTGAGCATCCCGGAATACAAGGCACGCCCCGACTCGATACGATCCACATCGTTCGCCAACAGACGTCGCAAATAGTCCCGTGCGCCACTACCCGCAACGTCCACCACGGTCATATGGGAAACATCAAACATGCCCGCATGGCGGCGAACCTGATGGTGTTCTTCGAGCTGAGAGCCGTAATGAATCGGCATGTCCCAGCCACCGAAATCCACCATCTTGCCGTTAGCCGCAAGATGCGCGTCGTAGAGCGGTGTGCGATGACCCATGGAAGCGTGCCGGTAACCGAAAGAGGGCCGCATTCTACATCGAATGCAGCCTGCGGTCATGACGTTGGCGGGCCGGGCGGTCATCCGTCCAGCCCACCCCGAACATCACTGTTTTACTGCCTCGGAGATAAAGCTGAGATTGACCCCACCGGCGGGAATTCGCAGATTGATATCGTTGCCAAGAAAGCCAAGCGCTGTGATTTGCACTGAGATATCAATGTCTTGCTGGTTT
>PGZG01000192.1 GCA_002840115.1 Gammaproteobacteria bacterium HGW-Gammaproteobacteria-14
TAACCGGCAATACCTGATGGTTGCCGTCCATGTGCTGTAACCCGTAACGGCGGGTTAGCCAGCCAGCAATCGCCTGCCGTAATTCGGGAATGCCGACGGTGGACGGGTACTTGGCCAGCAGGTCCGTATTGTCACGCAGGATGTGCTGAATAAAAGCGGGCGCCGGGTGTTGCGGTTCGCCGATCGACAGGGCGATGGGCGACAACGGAGACACGGCAATTCCCTGAAACAGTGCCGCCAGTTTTTCAAACGGGTACGGGTGCAGCAAATCAAGTTCAGGGTTCATGCGGCGCCGGCTTCCTTTGAGTCGTCCAGTTCATCTTTAATATGTTGTTGCAGCCGTTGGCACAGTTCTGGATCGGAAACCGGCTGGCCATTGCGATCAGTGACAAAGAAAACGTCTTCAGCTCGCTCGCCAAGGGTGGCGATGCGGGCATTCTGAACCAGCAGATTAAACTCGGCAAAAATGCGGCCAATGCGTGCCAGCAGGCCGGGACGGTCCAGGGTTTGAATATCAACAGCGGTACGGTCGTTGATGATGTCATTGCTGATCACCACCTGAGTGGGCACATCAAAGTGGCGATGTCGGCGCGGCATGCGACGTTGCAAAATATCCGGGTAGCGCGATGGATCGCTCAGTTCTTCCGTGAGGCTGCTGCGAATCGCATCAATGCGTGGCCAGTCATCACCTAACGGCGTACCGTTTTCATCCAGCACAATATAGGTGTCCAGAGTAAAGCCATCGGCGGAGGTAATAATCCGGGCGTCCATAATGGTTAGGCCAAGATGGTCGATGGCACTTACGGTGGTGGCGAACAGATTTTCCATATCCGGTGTATAGATAAAGATCTGGCTGCCGCCTTCAAATTGGGCGCCGCTGGATTCGCGAATTAATACCAGCGGACCTTTTTTGTCTGCACGGGTGAGAATCGCTTCAGTGTGCCAGGCGATATCCGCAGCACTTTCGCGTAGAAAATACTCATCGCCAATGCCCGCCCACAGTTGCTCAATGGCACTGCGATCCATCTGCCGATGTTCCAGCAGTTTTAATGCGGTTTCCCGTGTTTCATCGATCCAGTCTTGCTTGTCGATGGGGTTGTTCAGGCCACGCCGCAGGGTGCGACGGGTTTCCCGATACAGTTGGCGTAGCAATGAAGCACGCCAGGAATTCCACAGGTTGGGATTGGTGGCGTTGATATCTGCTACGGTGAGCGTATAGAGATAATCCAGATGCACCAGGTCTCCCACCTTGCGGGCAAATTCGTGCACCACATCCGGGTCGGAAATATCTTTGCGCTGGGCGGTGACAGACATCAGTAGATGGCTTTGCACCAGCCAGGCCACCATTTTGCTGTCCCAACTGGTCAGGCCATGACGCTGGCAAAACGCGATGGCGTCATCGGCACCCAAGGTGGAATGATCGCCACCACGACCCTTGGCAATATCATGGTACAAACCGGCGATATAGAGCAGTTCCGGTTTTGGCAAACGGTAAAACACTTCATGGGCCAGCGGCAGTTGTTCGCGGGCGCTGTCATAGCGCATCCGGCGCATATGTTTGATCACGGTCAGGGTATGGAAATCCACCGTATAAATATGGAACAGGTCGTATTGCATCATGCCAATAATGCGACCGAATTCCGGCAGGTATTGGCCCAGCACACCATAGCGTTTCATGCGCCGCAGTTGGGTGAATAGTGCATGGGGAGAGCGCAGCAACTCCATAAACAGGCTGGTGTTGCGGGAGTCCTGCCGGAAGTTGTCGTCGATGTCTTTGCGATGCTGGATGATCAGGCGCACGGTGCTGGCCCGTAGCCCTTTGATTTCCGGATTCTGGGCAAGAATCACAAAGGCCTCGATCAGGGCCGATGGATAGCGCTGGAATACAGTGTCATCGGTGACTTCCAGATGCCCATTGTGAATCTGAAAGCGACGATTCACTGGTACCACACGTTCGGTGATACCACGCTGCACAATCAGCTCATCAAACAGTTGCAGCAGCACTTCATTCATCACCGAGATAGCCAGTGCCACCCGGTAGTAACGCTTCATACATTGTTCAACGCCAAGGTTGGCGGTGTTGTCTTCATGGCCGAGGCGGGCAGCGACCTGACGTTGATAGTCAAACAGCAGGCGGTTTTCATTACGGCCATTGATCTGGTGCAGCAGCCAACGCAGCTCCCAGAGATAGTCCTGACATTTGTTCAGAATGGAATGTTCTTCAACGGTGAGAAAACCGACGTCGACCAGATCGTCGAGGCTGTCGGCGCCGAAGTGTCGCTTGGTGACCCAGGCAATGGTTTGCAAATCCCGCAGGCCACCGGGCGCATTTTTCAGATCCGGTTCCAGACTGTATTCGGTGTAATTGAATTTGGCGTGGCGGGCGTCCTGTTCCTGCCGTTTGGCTTCAAAGAATTGGTCCGACGGCCACATCTGTTGCGGGCCGGTACGTTCTGCCAGAGTCGCCCGCAGGGTATCGTCACCGCTGAGGGTGCGCGCTTCCATAATATTGGTAGCGATGGTGATGTCGTCGCGGGCCAGCGCTACGCATTCGTCCATGGAACGCACGCTATGGCCAATTTCCAGACCAATGTCCCAGAGAAACGCGATAAATTTTTCCAGCTTGTCGCAGGTTTCCGGGCACGGTTTGTCGGCACACAGAATCATTAAATCGACGTCGGAGCTGGGGTGTAGCTCGCCGCGACCATAACCGCCCACGGCCACCAGCGCGGTTTGAGTTTGCTGGTCGAGGGAAAAGAACTGCCAGGCGGCAATCAGTACTCCGTCCACCAAGGCCGCTCGACTGGCGACCAGATCCCGAATCGGGCTGCTGGCAAAGAGATTGTCCAGCCGTTGTTGCCCTGTTTGCAGCACTTCCCGAGCCGCTTTGCCCGGATAATTGGCTCCGCGCAACAGGTCGAGTAACTGATCTTCGGAATGCAGCGGGGCAAGTGTCACGGTCAATAGCCTCTGGGTCAGGAAAGGTCGGTTTCTTCCTTGCGCAATGTCAGCACTTCAAAGCCGCTGTCGGTGACAGCGATAGTGTGCTCCCACTGAGCGGACAGTTTGTGATCCTTGGTGACGGCGGTCCAGTTGTCCGGCAGCAGTTTGGTGGCGGCCTTGCCCGCATTGATCATGGGCTCAATGGTGAACACCATCCCGGCTTTCAGCTCCAGGCCGGTGCCGGGACGCCCATAATGCAGTACCTGTGGCTCTTCATGGAATATCTGGCCGATGCCATGGCCGCAATATTCACGGACCACAGAAAAGCGCTCCGCTTCTGCGTATTTCTGGATGGTATGGCCGATATCGCCAAGCCGGACGCCGGGAGCGACCATGCGAATGGCCCGCACCATGCTTTCCCGAGTCACCTCCACCAGGCGCTTCGCCAGCGGGCTGGGCTCGCCGACAAAGAAGGTTTTGCTGGTGTCGCCGTGCCAACCGTTTTTGATCACGGTGACATCGATATTCACGATGTCACCTTTTTTCAGGATTTTCTTGTCCGTGGGAATGCCGTGGCAGACCACATGATTCACCGAGGTGCAGATGGACTTCGGGAACGGCATCCGGCCGCCGCC
>PGZG01000193.1 GCA_002840115.1 Gammaproteobacteria bacterium HGW-Gammaproteobacteria-14
CCGCCACGAAACTGTTCTGCGGCAGCACGACTGATTCGAAGCCGTTGCCCCAGCCACTGCCGCTGCTCCTCCTGCAAGGCTGCACTGGCATCGGCATCCATTAACGCTAATGTTTGCAAATAAAGCTGGTACAACTTTACGTCATATAACGTGGCGATCTGACCAGCTACCCGATTGATATGCTGCTGTTGATTCAGTGTTTGCAGCAAAGATTCCAACTCCATAATCGGACCATCAATATCCGGCTGCCATGTTGCCAGTGGATCCTTGGCGGCCTCTACGCTGGGTTCCGGCTCCTTACCGCAGGCAGCAAGCATCAGCGCCAGCATAAGCATTAGTATGACTTTCATGGCTACTCTCCGGTCAAGGCGGCACGAGCATTCATATAGGATAGCTCTGCCACCTGGGTGTAATTGCGCACGCCCTTATCGAAGGCAAGAAAGGAGTCGTATACCCGGCTGGCGAATTCGTTACCAGCCACCAACTCCGCCAACACCGTATCGCTTTCCTGCTTCAAGCGCGCCAGAACATCATCCGGCAAACGGCGAAGCTGGGTTTTGTGACGCTCCTGCAGCTCAATCAAGGCGGCATTATTGCGGGCCGTATATTCATCCAGCATATCCTGATTCGCCCAAGCGGCGGCAGCACGGATAATGGCCTGAATATCTTCCGGCAACTCGTCCCACATTGTCTTGTTGATAATCAGTTCAAGCGTGGGACCCGGCTCATGCCAGCCAGGATAGTAGTAATACTTGGCGATGCGATGGAACCCAAAAGTCAAATCATTGTAAGGGCCAACCCACTCCGCCGCATCGATCACACCACTTTCCAGTGCGGTAAACAATTCGCCCCCCGGCAACTGCACCGGAACGGCTCCGGCGCGTTTGATTACTTCTCCGCCAAGACCTGGCATGCGAATTTTCAAACCGGCAAGATCACGAACCGAATTAATTTCCTTGTTATACCAGCCAGGCATTTGTGTGCCGGTATTCCCGGCGGCGAACGGCTTCAGATTAAAACCGGCATATAGCTCATCCCATAATTCCTGACCGCCGCCATGATGCAGCCAGCCATTCATTTCCTGAGCCGTAAAACCAAATGGCACCGTGGTAAAAAATGGCGCTGCAACATGCTTGCCTTTCCAGTAATAGGCGGCACCGTGCCCCATCTCTGCGCTGCCGCGAGAAACGGCATCAAACACTTCAAACGGCGGCACCAGCTCATTGGCACCAAACACCCGGATATCCATACGACCATTGGACATGGTTCGTACAAGATTGGCAAAACGCTCGGGGCTCGTGCCAAGACCGGGATAATTTTTTGGCCAGGTAGTCACCAGTTTCCAGCGCCATTTTTTCGACGATGATTGCTCTCCCTCGGGGCCGCAATCCGTCTGGCTGCAACCGGCAACACCCGCTGCCGCCACACCAAGACCCAGCGTAGAAAGAAACTTGCGACGATCCATTCTGTTCTCCTTATTGTTGAAGAGACGCAAGGCTTACTACGTCTCTCACCTCACACAGCTTCCAGTCGAGCATACTGACTAACCAACCATTTACTGCCCGCCCGATCAAAGTTGATCTGCAGCCGGGCATTCGGCCCTTGTCCTTCAAAGTGGATGATGGTGCCTTCACCAAACTTCGGATGCAAAACTCGCATGCCCAGAGTGAAGCCCTCGTCTGTACTGCGACCGGTGCTGGCGGAGGAGCTGCTGGCAGGATGGCTGAAGTTAGCCCGCGCACGTACCTCCTCCACCAAAACAGCGGGAATTTCGCGCAGAAAGCGTGATGGCCCGTTCAGGGTTTCACTACCGTATAAACGCCGCGACTCCGCCCAAGTCAGATACAGCTCACGCATGGCCCGAGTGATACCGACGTAACAAAGACGCCGCTCTTCTTCCATTCTGCCGGGTTCATCGGCGGACATCTGATGGGGGAACAGGCCCTCCTCCATGCCAGCAATAAACACCACCGGAAACTCCAGCCCTTTGGCGGAATGCAGGGTCATCATCTGCACCGCATCCTCATGCTCACCGGCCTGACCTTCTCCGGCCTCAAGGGCCGCGTGGTCAAGAAAGGCGGTGAGGACATTAACGCCCTCCGGCACTTCGTCGTCGTCAAACTCGCCGGTGGCACTGACCAGTTCGCGCAAGTTTTCTTCGCGTTGCTGGCCTTTTTCGCCTTTCTCACTGCGGTGAAATTCCAGCAGCCCGGAAGCGTTAACCACATATTCAGTCTGCTCACGCAGGCTCAGGGTCTCGGTATTTTCCGCCAGCTGATCCACCAGGCTGACAAACACCCCCAGTGATGTTGCAGCTCTGCCCGGCAGTGAGCCATCACCGATAAGGTCATTGGCGGCGCGCCACAGGGAAATACCGGCACCTCGAGCCCGCTCTCGCACGAGCTCGATGGTTTTGGCGCCAATCCCTCGGGTCGGGGTATTCACCACCCGCTCAAAGGCTGCATCTGCATCGCGGCTGCTGATCAGGCGCAAATAGGCCAGCGCATTCTTGATCTCGGCCCGCTCGAAGAAGCGCTGGCCGCCGTAGATACGGTAGGCGATGCCGGCCTGTAAAAAGGCCTCTTCCAGCACCCGGGACTGGGCATTGGAGCGGTACAGCACGGCAATATCGCTGCGCGCCAAACCCTGACTTGCATGGCTCTGCACCCGACTGGCAATAAAGCGGGCCTCGTCCACCTCATTGAATCCGGCATAGACACGAATCGGGTCGCCCTCGCCGATTTCGGTCCACAGCTCTTTGCCCAGCCGGTCGCTGTTGTGATCAATCACCGCATTAGCGGCCTGCAGGATGGTGCCAGTGGAGCGGTAGTTCTGCTCCAGCCGCACCGTGCGCAACCCGGGGAAGTCCTGACCAAGACGACGAATGTTCTCGATTTTGGCCCCACGCCAGCCATAAATGGACTGATCGTCATCGCCCACAATGGTGATGCCGGCCCCACCGCCAGACAGCAGCCGCAGCCAGGCATACTGAATGGCGTTGGTGTCCTGAAACTCGTCTACCAGAATATGTCGGAAACGTCGCTGATAATGGCCCCGCAGGTCGTCATTGTCGCGAATCAGCTCCAATGCTCGCAGTAGCATCTCGTTGAAATCCACCAGCCCGGCACGCTCGCAGGCTTCTTCGTAGGCCAGATAGAGCTTCTGCATGGTTTTCAGGAACAGGTCGCCATGATGCTCGATATGGGCGGCGCGCAGACCCTCGTCTTTCTGACCGTTGATAAACCACTGCGCCTGCCGCGGCGGCCAGCGCTGCTCATCAAGACCGAGCTCTTTCATGGTGCGTCGGATCAACCGAAGTTGGTCTTCACTATCAAGGATCTCGAAGGCTTCCGGGAGCCGCGCCTCCTGCCAGTGGGCTCGCAGCAGACGATGAGCAATGCCATGGAAGGTCCCCACCCACATACCCGAGGCCGGCATTCTGAGCAGCTGTTCAATGCGGCCGCGCATCTCATGGGCCGCCTTATTGGTAAAGGTAACCGCCAGCAAGCCAAATGGCGTCACCTGCTCGGTGGCCACCAGAAAGGCGATGCGATGCACCAGCACCCGGGTCT
>PGZG01000194.1 GCA_002840115.1 Gammaproteobacteria bacterium HGW-Gammaproteobacteria-14
CGCATTTGCTCCACCTGCTCTTCAAAGCGTCGCATTTCCGCCGCCAGCGGTTCCGCATCCAAGCCATTTTGTTCTTTGCCAAGACGCTCGATACGCTCGGACTGACGTTCAATGGAGGTTTCGAGGTGTTTAATACGGGACTGTTCCACATCCGCATGGCGGCGGGATTCGTTGGCGCCCTGATTGAAATTTTCCCACTCATGCTGCCACTGCTGCATTTCTTCTTCCGCAGCAGCAAGACTTTCTGCGGAGTTCAGTTCCTGTTCCCGTAATAGCTCTAGTTGCGGCTCAATCTCCGCCAGCCGCGCATCCAGTTCGGCAATCTTTTCACTATCCGCCTGCAAGTGCTGGCTGGCATCCGCCCAACTGGCTTCAATCTGTTTCAGCTCTTCGTACAACTGATGTTTGCGTTCACGCTGGAACTGAATGGTTTGTTCCAGCCGCGCGACTTCTGCGCCAAGGCCGTAATACTGCTGCTGTACCGTGTTAAAACGATCCTGTACCTCAACATGACCATCACGCAGCCGTTCCAGCTCGGCATCCACATGCCGTTGCTCCGCGACCTTGGCCTCCACCGCCACTTCCAGTTCGCGCATGACGTATTCAACCTGCTCAACCTGAGTATTAAGGTTGCGCCAACGTAACGCGCGCAATTCGGCGCCTTTCTGTCGCTCTTCCTGTTTGAACTGTTTGTATTTTTCCGCCGCCGCCGCTTGACGCGACAGGCGCTCAATCTGACGCTCCAACTCCTCGCGAATATCCGCAAGACGTTCGAGGTTTTCACGGGTGCGACGCATGCGATTTTCGGTTTCGCGACGACGCTCCTTGTAGCGAGAAATGCCGGCAGCCTCTTCGATATACACACGCAACTCTTCAGGCTTGGCGTCAATCAATCGGGAGATCATGCCCTGCTCGATAATCGCGTAACTGCGCGGCCCCAAGCCAGTACCGAGGAAAATGTCGGTAATATCTTTACGACGGCACTTGGTTCCATTAAGAAAATAATTGGACTGACCGTCACGGGTCACCTGACGTCGCACGGAAATCTCGGCAAAGCTGGCGTACTCACCGCCCAACGAACCATCGCCATTATCGAACACCAGTTCGATGGATGCCTGCGCCACGGGCTTGCGCGCATTGGAACCGTTAAAAATAACGTCCGTCATGGATTCGCCGCGCAAGTGCTTGGCGGAGGACTCCCCCATTACCCAGCGAACCGCATCGATAATATTGGACTTACCACAACCATTTGGCCCCACCACTGCCGTGAGGTTGTCCGGAAAGGTCGCTGTGGTCGAGTCGACAAAAGATTTGAAACCCACAAGCTTGATGCTTTTCAATCGCATGACGTACGTAACCTGCCCTGGGGGCACCGCATCCGGCGGCACCCGACTGTACTTAGGAACAGGAGCCCGCACCGCGCCGTTGGCAGCGCTAACACGGGACACCCTGAAAGCGGCTAGTGTATAGAAAATTGGCGCTGGCTATAAGGAATCCGGCAGCCATTAAGGCAGAATCCCGTTATCCCCCGTAGTTCCCCAAGGAGGGCTACAAGTGTTTGACAGTATTGGTTATTTTTTGCGCGCTTTCCGGCTATCCCGGGAGCCCGGCCTGCGCCGCTGGGTGTTCCTGCCCCTGGCCTTCAATATTGTGCTGTTCATCGGCCTTTACTGGCTGCTGGGCGGCTGGCTCAGTGGCTGGGTTGACAGCATTGGCAGCGGCTGGCAGCCAGAAGGCTCTTTCGCCTTCCTTGGCAGTCTGGTCGAGGCACTACGCTGGTTACTGCAAGTACTGGCCTGGCTGGTTCTATTAATGGCCATGGCCAGCACCTTTACCATTGCCGTACAGCTCATTGCCGCGCCCTTTATGGGGTTTCTGGCAGAGCAGGCGGACCGTCGCATCAGTGCGTTGCCACTGCCGCAGGAGTCACTGGTCAATCTGACAAAGCGCACCCTGCGTCGGGAGCTGGTTAAAACCTGGGACTGGCTATGGCGCACCCTGTTGGTGGCACTGCTGGTACTGATTCTATGGCTAATCCCGGTTATCAATGTTCTGGCGCCACTGGTTTGGTTCCTGTGGTCTGGCTGGCTACTCGGACTGCAGTATCTGGATTACGGGGCGGACACCCGGCAGGTGTCCTTTGAGAATATGAAGGCACGGGCCCGGCAACATCGCTGGCTGGTGGGCAGCTTCGGCTGCCTCACCCTGACTCTGACCATGGTACCCATGATCAATCTGCTAGTGATGCCCGTTGCTGTTATTGCCGGCACCCTGATCTGGCTGGAGCGGGTCAGCGAATCCCGATAAGACCGCGTTACAGCCCGGCCCAGCGAAGAAAACCATCGCAGCTCCGGAAGTCCTGCAGCAATCGATCGCCCAGCAGCACCTGAATACTGTCGAGGGCAAACTCCACCAACAATTCAGAACCCTGAGCTCCGGCTAGCTGGATCGACCCCATATCCGGACAGGCCGCGTCCATATCCCACCCCAAATCCCGAGGCGTCGCCACCGTCACGTAAGCCTCTGGATAGCGCCGTCCTGTTCGCTCGCCGGACAACCCCAGACGACCGCTCATACGTAGATCCTCCCGACCACCAGCTCGCGTCGATAACAGCCGATAGTCGTCAGCGCTCAGCCGCACCTCAAAAGACTCGGGCTCATTATCCGTTGGATAAACGCCCTTGCCGGACAGATCCATCTGCAACCCGTCCACACGGTAAACACTACTATTAATGGCATAGGAGAAAGTCATACGAGCGTTATAACGGTCCTCCTGCAACTGCTCGCCAGTTTGCCGCTGGATATTTTCGGCGACATCTACGGATGCACTCCCCGCACTACTAAAGCCTTCCCGGTCGCGAAACTCAATACTGACAAGACCATCAATCACCTCATCAAGAAAATCTTCGCCCTCGCCACGGTCTTTGCGACGGCAGTTATCCATTTGCACATGGACGACAGCCGTTACAGCATCACTATTGATGGTTTGACTTCCACTGGTCGTACAACTGATTTTCTCTGAATTTGAATCAACCTCTGCATCGCCAAGGGGGCGACGAGCCCGCACTAACGCCAACACACTTCGGGTCAAGTGACCCACCGACTCGACAGATTCTGCCTGTCGTGGCTCTGCAAGTGTAACGCTTAAAGGAGTATTGGAACGCCCGGTAAAGGCCTCCATCAGATCGGCACCATCCATCACCATACGCACGGCATCCGCAGCATTGGCAGAGGACAATCGCAGTTCAGTCTTCAGCGGATCTCGCAGGCCACCGCTTACGCCACCACCACAGGATGCCAGCACCGGAATGATCGCCATCACCAGTGCGAGTCGCCGAACCCTCTGGCCCAATATTTCCATTCAGCCCTACTCCGGAACGACGCAATAGCGCCAATTATTACCTGGCAATGGAAGCCAACTTAATCTTGGCCGCTATCAAGCGAGCTCCCCCATATACTGACGCAGCTGCGCAATCAGCAGATCATTAATGCGCTCAGGCTGCTCCAAATGCAAAAAGTGGCCGGCACCGGCAATTTTCTGAACCC
>PGZG01000195.1 GCA_002840115.1 Gammaproteobacteria bacterium HGW-Gammaproteobacteria-14
GCTCCTGGTGATCACTCATGGAATAGCGCGTCTCGGTAGAAACTTACCGACCTCAATCACGGCTGCAGCCAAAGTTCTTGTAGCCGTCCTCGTAGAGCTTGGTATTCACCTTCGCCAGATAGCTAAGACGACGGAACACAGCCTGATACTGGCCTGCAAAGCTCGGTTCGCTCCTCGACATCAGCTGGACCGCATTTTTTGGAAAATGTACCAGTGCCCGCCCCTGCTGGGAGGTCAACTGAAGCACTCTGCACCAGGCTCTCCGGATCCGCCCAGCCATGTTCGCCACAGCCTCTTCCTCCCACAGCCACCACGGACAATCAACCTCCTGGCTACCTGCAACCCGGCCAAGCACAGAGTAAGCATCCCGGTTCACCAGGATGGCGATGTGGTAATGGGGCTGCCCTTCTTCGCTGAACTCACGACACCAGACTTGCCGCACCCGGCATTCATGAGTCCGCTTTCCCTGCTTGCTCTTGCGCCTCAGGTCAGCGTCGATCTGGGACCTCAGCGAGGCGATAAAGCGGTCTGCCAACCCACCTCTGGGGCCCTGCCAGCCATAGGGCAGCCTGGCGGTGAAGTGCATGACACAGGTCCGGGGGTGCTGCTCCAGTGCTCGATCCATTAGGTCTCGCACCGCTGTCAGGTAGTTTTCGGTAAGGGGCTGATCAGGCCTTGCCAGTACCGGCAGGCCATTCCATTCGGGGGTGTAGTGGAGCTTCAGGTTGGTGTTTTCGGGGTGACGCTTTCTCATTGTCTGGCTCCTATGGATAACTCATAGGAACCAGCGCACCTGTTAGAAAATACCCATCACGGGCTGGCTTATGGGCCAGCCCTTATCCAGAGACCGATAAACGCCCCCTAGCTTGATCAGCCTTCACAAGTGGGCTGATAGGGGACCATATATATCTATTACCGACAGCCATGCCCTGCGAGGACGTGCGCCCAGACCACATACTAGCTGGGCGCAACCAAGCACCAACCAGCCGAGAGCGCTCTGGGAACACATTAAAGCAGCAACAATAATACCTTGAAGAGATAAAGGACCGCTTCAGCCAACAGGTTCAGACCGGCCAGAGATGTATCACGTATTTGTGGCTGACGGATGGTATAACACGAATCCCCCCTTCCATTTCCCCAAAACGACTCTCGGCAATCCGTATCGCTTCCTGCATCTCGACAGCCAGGGCCCAGACAATCCCGAAGAGCAGCCGAGCCACCCAGTCTTTCTGAGGAGGCTCGATGCTTGATCTACTCTGCACAGCATCATTTCGGATACGACCAATGAGGCCCTTCAATACCTCTACTTCTGGCTTAGCATCTAAGCGCCCTGGCGCTGCACTGACCAGCTCGCTGGCATATGTGACAAGCCTGTCGATCTGGTAACGGCAAGCCACACTGGATGCCGAATCCTTCAATATCTGATCAAAACGAACCCTATCTTGCCAAATGCTAGCCAGCACACCCTTCAGATCAGCAGCATCTAGGAGCGCGCTACCAGCCGCCACAGCCTCTGTAGAATCCTCATACGGGTGAAAGCGGCAAACCAGCGACCAGAAATCATTACAGCACACCAAATAGGCATTCAATTCACGCCTCGGGTTTCGGCGCCCATTCCCCGCAGATTCTAATGCCCGCTCAGAATCTCTGACTTTGGCCGCGCTATCGACCAAGCACTTGAATTCACTTACAACCTTGCTTGAAACCTGAATAGGAGGCCCTTCCTGAACAGCGTTCTTTCGGGCGGGCAGCACCTTGGCACTCAAAAACACCATCCCAGGCGCCACACCAAACAACCCCTTACAAGATCGACCAGGGCGCCAGCTTTCGATGTATCCCAAGCGCACGAGCTTGCGCTCTATATTCATCACCTGAGCAAGAGTCACCCCGGCGAGCCCACCGATCTCGGATCGCCCCAGACCGGTGACCACACCCTGGTCACTTGCATGAGCCCAGAGCACCGCCAAAATAACTATGGCCTCCACATTGAGCCGATCCCCTAACCCCTTATTTTTTTTGAGACGTACACCGGAGACCCTGTCAGCGGAAGCAGCAGCACCAGAGAATAGAAAATAATAAGCCTCATACCGCCGCTGTGCGCACGAACCTCCCTTTACACCCGCCGGGGCCTCGATTGCCGACCCTGCTGCAAAGAGCTCCTCCATCCGCACCCAATGGACACGAATACCCTTTCTTGGGCGCCCCTGAAGACCATGAGCCAACTGATCCACGTGCGTCCCGATACGCACGCTTTCAATCACAATCAACCCCTTGTTGAGCAGCCCATTTCTTGCCTCGATCAGTTTCCTGGTGGGAATACCAAACCGCGACGATAGATCAAGAACCGACTCATCCGAGACGCCACCTGGAAAGGCAAAAATCAAACAGGCAAGGAGATATTTCTCGCGACTTGTAAGATCACCGCCATTCGATCTAAAGAGTAAATCAAACGAATATTCCCACATACTTGGCAAGCAACTAGTAACATTATCTATACTCAATTCTAGTATAAATATTAAGTAATGTACTAACTAAATTAGTTAGTGTTGTTGTTAATAAAAAAGTTATCTTATTATCAACTGCGGGCTCATCTATTCAGGATAGATTATGGCTATTGGAATATTTAAATTTATCGACATAAACAATCACGATCAGATCGTCTGGGCAACCAAGTACCTAATGAAAAAAAATTTGATCTCAGTTTCAGCGCGCGAACAAATCACCGCCCAAACTCTGGACAGAGCCCTACGCTCGATAACCAACGGGCCCGAAGCGCTCCAGATGATGGATATCCTGGAACTGCATGCCCAGATGACGAACGCCTGGAATGGCCGCAAGAAGCGAAAGAGTGATCGACCCAACGCCGCCATTAACCTCCGAGTGGATAAAAGCGTGAGAGACAAGTTCAACGAACTTGCTGTGCGGGGGGCAATGACTCAAGCAGAGTTGTTCACCAGTCTCGTTACACAGGCCTACTCGCGTGGACCAAAGAAATCTTCGGATATCAGGCAGAAGAATAAGGCACAAAAGAGCCAAGCTAGAGATCCGTCGCCCTCAGACGAACTACTACGCTCGGTTAGCAAGATATAGAGAACCAACGGTCAATCTGACACCACCGCATTCTCACGGAAGGGCACGTTAGCCCTCTCGGGTCTTGAGTCCATCCAGATAGTCAGCCCACGTCTGCATCATCGCGCGGCGCTCCTCCAGGTGGGCCGTGCGGTTGTATGCCCGGCCATTGGGATCCCGCACCGTGTGTGCCAGCTGATGCTCGATATAGTCCGGGCGCACCTTCAGCACTTCATCCAGAATGGTTCTGGCCATGGCCCGGAAGCCATGACCGCTCATCTCGTCCTTTTCGTAGCCCATACGGCGCAAGGCGGACAGAACGGCGTTATCGCTGATTGGCCGGGTGTCGGTACGGGGGCTGGGGAATACATACCTTCCCTTACCGCTATACGGCCGAATTTCCCTGAAGATGG
>PGZG01000196.1 GCA_002840115.1 Gammaproteobacteria bacterium HGW-Gammaproteobacteria-14
CTGCCAAAACCCGAGCCGCCGCTAACGGCTGCCCACTGCCACCGGGATAACGCAGAAATACAAACAGCGTGCCGCCGGGAGTTAACCAGGAATCTGCCGATACCGTTACTGTCAGGTCACGATAATGGTTTTGCGCCGCCAACTTCTGAGTCGCCTCATCAATCATTCCCTGAAGCAAGGAAGACGCCTCACCATCACCATGTCGCACTAACAGTTGCTGCCAGGCAGGCAAGGCACGTGAATAATCCTGACTTTGCATGGCGGCAGAAGCCAGCAAGGTCAACGCGCCGTCGTGTTGTGGATATTCGGCAACAATGCTCTCAAGCAACTCTGCGGACTCATCTGTGAGTTTTCCCTTTTCCTGCTCAATCAAAGTCCGAGCCAGCAACAACTGCGGTTCAAGTGCCCCACCACTTGACTCCACCGCGCGGCGGGCCGCCGTCACAGCAACCCGGGGAGCTTCCATTTCACTGTACACCAGCGCCAATACATACCAACCTTCCGCTGATGGCGTCAGATGTAGCTGTCGTTGCAGCACCCGCGCCAACGAGGCCAAAGGAACCTCGGCAGCCATTTCCGGGTCCGGCTCGCCGGCAATCACCTGACGGGCAAACTCATTATATGCCTGCCAATCCGACACCCAGCGTGGTGCTTCCTTATTCATCCCTTTTATTGCATAGGCCGCAGCCGCACCAAGTATGGTTACAAGAACCAATATCAATGCCATGGGAGGCAAGTCGCCAGCGGCACGCCGCCAGAGAGCCCCCATCAAAACCGCCGCTAAAAAGGCCAGTACAGCAATCGCCAGCCACAACATCAGAGAACATCCTCCCCACGAGCAATACGACGCGCTCGACGGATTTGAAACAACACCAGCAGCCCCCCCAGCAATAACGCACTGACAGGTGCCAACCATAAAATCAACGTCTGCGGCGTCAGCGGCGGATGATAGCTAACAAAGTCTCCGTAACGCTGAACAAAATAATCCACAATTTCATCATCACTCAGGCCCGCACGAATCAGTTCTGCCACCTGATCACGCATATCCATGGCAATAGGCGCATCAGAATCGGCGATCGCCTGGTTCTGACACTTGGGGCAGCGCAATTGCACGGTAAGCTCACGGAACCGATCATGATGTTCAGGTTGCGCAAACGGATATACGTCCGCCGCATAGACCGGCAATATCAGCCAACAAAGCAATAGCACGGCTATAACACGCTTCATCATTCAGCCTCCTGTTCCCATACGGCGGCAAATCGCTGCTCCCAGGAACGATCATTAAGCTCCCCGACATAACGCAGCACCACCTCTCCACGGGGGTTAACCACGTAGGTTTCCGGGGCACCATATACACCCAGATCAATGCCGTAACGACCACTCTCATCCATAGGCACTTCAATAAACGGATTACCGTAAGCAGCCAGATACTCACGCGCCTTAACCGGGTCATCCTTGTAGTTCAAGCCGACAATACGAACGCCGCTACGGGCCAGTCCAAGCAAATAAGGGTGCTCCACATAACAGGTCGGACACCAGGTTCCCCAGACGTTGAGCAACGTCCAGTGACCCAGAAAAAAATCATTCGTCACGGTCGCACCGCTACGCATTAGTGAAGGCAGTTCCATCGCCGGTAACGGTTTGCCTGCAAAAGCCGTCGGCAACTCCTCATCACGCCCCAGACTCATCGCCAACAACACCGCCAGCCCCAGAAAAGCGAGCAATGGTGCAAACATCCATAACCCGTTACGCGGCGGCATGCTCATTCTCCTTTTCGCCATCCTGGCCACGCCGTCGATAGCGCCGGTCCGTCGCCGCCATAAATCCACCCAGCGCTAACAGTCCGGACCCCAACCAGAGCCAACCGATGCCCGGCTTGTAATACACCCGTACGGCCCACGCGGTATCGTCAATCGGCTCACCAAGGGCTACATAGAGATCCCGTGCCGGACGGGAGTGAATCGCCGCTTCGGTCATCACCTGACCACTAACACGGTAGGTTCTTTTTTCCGGGGTCAGCACTGTTACGGCGCGATCACCGCTGGATACCGAAAACACCCCTCGTATGGCATCAAAGTTCGGGCCTTCTCGCTCAGTCAACTCGGAGAACTCGAATTGATAACCCGCCATTTCAATCATTTCTCCGGGGGTCATTCGCACATCGCGCTCCACTTCACGGAAGCTCACCTGAGTGATACCTGCCACCAAAATCGCCAATCCGATATGCGCGGTGATCATTCCATAATAAGCCCGATGTAACCGGCGGCTACCGCGCAAGACTCCAACTCGAAAAGCACGCGCCTTTATCCACCAATCGCTCACTTGAGCAAGAATCACAAACGCCACCAACACAATTGCAAGGATCGCCACAAAAGGCAGCTTGCCGCCAGTAACCGCGACCCAGAGAACACCCATCACAATACTGACCGGTGCCAACACAACCAATCGTCGCACCAGTGCACGGGAGTCCTGTTTTTTCCAGTTACTGAGCATCCCGGGCACCATCAACAACATCAGCACCAGAGTTAACGGCACAAAAAAGGCGTTAAAGTAAGGCGAGCGCACAGAAATTTTGATATCCATGGCTTCGCCCAGCAGCGGAAACAGGGTTCCCATCAGCACAACGAAGGTGGCCACCAACAAAATCAGGTTATTGCCCAGCAGAAAACTATCGCGGGATAACCATTCAAAACCGGCCCGATGCCGCAAAACCGGCGCGCGAACCGCGAACAGGGTTAAAGAGCCACCCACCACAATCAACAAAAAGGCCAGGATAAAAGCTCCACGGGCCGGATCATTGGCGAAAGAGTGCACTGATGTAAGCACGCCAGAGCGAACCAGAAATGTGCCCAGCAAACACAGCGAGAACGCCATAATGGCCAGTAACACCGTCCATGCTCGAAATAGTCCGCGTCTCTCGGTCACCGCCAGTGAATGAATTAACGCGGTGCCGCATAACCATGGCATCAGCGAGGCGTTTTCCACCGGATCCCAGAACCACCAGCCACCCCAGCCCAGTTCGTAATAGGCCCACCAGGAACCTAGCGCGATACCTATGGTGAGAAATGACCAGGCGACGGTCGTCCAGGGGCGAGCCCAACGGGCCCAATCCGGGTCAAGGCGGCCGGCCAGCAACCCGGCAATCGCAAATGCAAATGCCACCGAGAACCCGACATACCCCATATAAAGCATGGGCGGGTGAATAATCAGCCCTGGGTCCTGCAACAACGGATTCAGATCACCGCCATCCAGAGGGAACCAAGGCAGGTTGCGATCAAATGGATTCACTCCGAAGATATCAACGAGGAAAATGTCGACCGAATGCTCAAAGATCTGGATGGTATCATTGTCCCCGGGGGCTTTGGTCACCGCGGGGTGGAAGGCAAAATTCATGCGATCCAATACGCCAGAGAAAATAAGATTCCGTTCCTGGGTTTATGTCTGGGTCTGCAGCTGG
>PGZG01000197.1 GCA_002840115.1 Gammaproteobacteria bacterium HGW-Gammaproteobacteria-14
ATTGGCACCTGTGAGGCATTGCAGCTGGGCGCGGATCATGGTCTGGACCCCAAGGTGCTGTCGGAAATCATGCTCGCCAGTTCGGGGCGTAGCTGGTCGCTGGAGCTGTATAACCCATGGCCTGGTGTGATGGAGAATGTGCCTGCGTCTCGTGAATATGCCGGGGGGTTTGCGGTAAATCTGATGAACAAGGATCTGGGGTTGGCGCAGCAAGCTGCATTGGCGAGTGGTTCAAGTACGCCGATGGGAGCATTGGCGAAAAGCCTTTATGGTGTTCACGGTGGCCAGGGCAATGGTCTGCTGGATTTTTCCAGCATCCAGAAAATGCTCAAACATCTGTAGATCGTTGAGTTTTTACCATCTACTTTCCGGCCGCCCGTGTTACTACCTGTGTTACTACCTGTGCTACTACCGCTTGTGTTGTTAGTACCTATCTTCTTAGAGACTGTCTTTTTCGAATCTATGTTGTTACGCCGGTGCAGTTATGAGACGGAAGGTAGCGCGTAGGGCAGATTGGTTTGGCGCCATGCCAGAGGCTGACTGTTAAGTGTCAGCTCGCCACTGTGGTCAAGCCGTAACACCACCAGTGCGTCGCAGCCACCATCGCCCTCCACGGCGCTGACCAGCTCGCCAACAGCGTGATCGTTACTATCACGAAGAACGTCTCCGGGGGAGGCGTTCACACCGCCTTGCCATTGCAGGCGCTGCATGCGTTGCTTCATCTTTCCCTTAAAGTGCATTCGGGCGACGACCTCTTGGCCCAGGTAGCAGCCTTTTTTGAAGTTCACTCCATCCAGCAGATCATAGTTCAATGCTTGCGGTAGCCAGAGACCCTCGGTGCCCGGTTGAATATGACCGACGCCAGCGTGAATTTCATACTCCAGCCAGTGATTCGCGGCTCCCATTTCGGCAAGGGGATAGTGGTTTAGCAGGGTTCTGGCGCCGCCTTCCGGGGTGAGCAACAGCAGCCATTGTTGGTCAAGACGAACCAGGGTGCTTTGCCGGCCTTGCTGTGACTGGCCGATCAGGGGTGGCACTGAGAGCCCGTCGAGTAGATCATCGGCTGGTGGCTCCCGCAGCATGATGGCGACGCGCTCATCGTCGATGTCGAGTGAGACTTTGCTGAAAACAGCGTACTTTTTCAGCGCCGCCAGTGCGCCGTTCGCATGGGCTTTTGCTGTCAGTAAATCGAAACCGCCGTTGCCTGAACCGGCCAGATAAGGGAGTACCTGATAGCTATATTGGCCGCGCCCCTTGAGGTCAAGGTGCATGGCCAAGCGCATGTGCCCCTGTGTGACTTGTGCCACATCGCAGGTTAGTTGTCCCTGAAGGAACTTTTCCGCCTCCGGGCCGCGTACCGTAATAATCGCCAGATGATCGCCGATAATCGTATTGACCGAGGTAAAATGGCTTCGTTGATCGGAAAAATAGCAGGCGTAGCCTTGAGCGTTACGATGGGCGCCAAGGTTGTCGAGAAAGGATTGCCAGGAGAGCGTCATAGTGGTTCGCGTGATCCTATATTCAAAATAGTCGGTGCTCAGAGTGACTTCCGGAGAAAATAACCCGGGATGTTTTCCGTCCTGTGGCTTCTATAATAGAGAATGTTTGCCGCCGATGTCAGGGGTGGCTTGATGCAGCATAGCCGGATAGAGCTGTTATGAAGAGTGAAGAACTGAAGCGCCGTTACCACTGGCAGTGTCGCCGAGGCCTGCTGGAGGTGGATATTGTGCTGAACGATTATCTGGAACGGATTTTTGACAGCGAGTCAGAGCCACGCCAGTTGTTATTTGGGCGTTTGCTTGAGGAGCAGGACGCCGATCTGTTCGAGTGGTTTACCCGGCGTTCGGTGCCAGAGGATCAGGAGCTCCGTGACTATGTCGACCATATGCTCATTCGGCTCGGGCGCCCGGATTGATCTGACCGCGTCCCGCTGGCCCATAATATTGTGGGCTGGCGGACTGGGTTTGGTGGCTTTTGCGATTCTGATCAGCGGCCTGCATATCTTGTGGAAGTTGCTGGCCTTGCCGGTGGCTGTGTTGTCAGGCGTGATGGAGTGGCGCCGAGTTCATAGACCCCAGGCATTGCGGTTTTCCCCCGAATCGCTGGAGTGCTGGTTGACGAATGGGAGACGGCTTGTCACGGCTTGGCCGCTGCCAGGTATGGCCTGCGATTATTGGGTGACCTTTGGTGTTCCCTGTGGTCGTTGGCGACGTTACTGGATAACGGTGTACCACGATCAGTTGCCGGCGGAGGATTTTCGCCGTCTTCGCATACTGATGCATTGATTAATATGTGAACTGACAGCTTGCTGCTATGGCGGCATGCTGTTTTTTCTGATTTTCAGTGTTCTCGTTGTCAGTGTCCCTTATGGCGCTCGCTGGAGAAATTATCCGGCACTAAAATGGTGTCGCCACTGTTGTCGGCTCGCTCCGGGAAATCGAGCATATAGTGCAGTCCGCGAGACTCCTTGCGCATGAGCGCGGAGCGAATAATAAGCTCCGCGATGACGGTCAGATTGCGCAGCTCAAGGAGATCATTGCTAATCTGATAATTTGAATAATATTCAGTGATTTCGCGCTTGAGCAGTTCAACCCGATGGCTCGCACGCTGCAAGCGTTTAACGGTTCTGACGATGCCCACATAATCCCACATAAAACGACGTAGCTCGTCCCAGTTGTGGGCAATCACGACATCCTCATCCGCTTCGGTCACCATGGATTCATCCCATTCCGAGACCGCCTCGGGGTCTTTGACAGTATCCATGTGAGCCTTGATATGATCGCTGGCGGCGCGGCCAAAAACAAAACACTCCAGTAATGAATTGCTGGCCATCCGATTGGCGCCGTGCAAGCCGGTAAAAGAGGTTTCACCGATGGCATAGAGTCCTGCCAGATCCGTTTGGCCATCCAGATCGGTGATCACCCCGCCACAGGTGTAATGGGCGGCGGGGACCACCGGAATGGGATCTCGCGTGATATCGATACCCAGTTGCAGGCATTTGGCATAGACCGTGGGAAAGTGATTGATAATAAAATCCGCTGGTCGATGGCTGATATCGAGGTACAAACAATCAGCACCCAGCCGTTTCATTTCATGGTCGATGGCACGGGCGACGATATCCCGTGGTGCCAGCTCTCCTCGTTCATCGAAGCGGTGCATAAAGCGCTCGCCATCGGGTAACAGTAAATGTCCGCCTTCGCCGCGAATGGCTTCGGTAATCTGCTGGCCGATCGTGTAGACCGGATCGAAAGCCAGGCCCGGTTCCTGGAAAACCATCGAGACGGTACCGCCGCGATAGAAATCGAGCGCCCTGCCCCTGAGCGCCAGCACGTCCTGGCCATCGACCAGCATCCGGCCCTGAATTCTGGTCGTCCGTTCCGGGTGCAGGCGCAGCAGGGTGCGTAGCGTCACGCTCTTGCCGGAGCCCGACTCACCGACGATCGCGACGGTCTC
>PGZG01000198.1 GCA_002840115.1 Gammaproteobacteria bacterium HGW-Gammaproteobacteria-14
CTCCATGCGCCTGAATGCGGATTACTGCGCCGTTACTGTTTCCGGCAAAGACAAGGGTCAACTCAACGAAGGCGATGTCATGGTGGTGGATCTCCACAACAACGCCATCACCGACGGCAAACCCTCCGCAGAAACCGCCCTGCATACCCAGATTTATCGCCGTTACCCGGATATCGGCGCGGTATTGCATACCCACAGCATTGCCAGCACTGTGCTCACCATGCACTACCCAAACAGCGATAGCCTGATACTCAAAGGCTACGAACTCTTAAAAGCCATGGACGGCACGCAAACCCATGACACGGAACTGGCCATTCGTATTTTTGACAACACTCAGGACATTGATGCCCTGGCGCAGGCGGTGGATAACGACATGGCCAGTGATCGCATTCACTATGCCTATTTGATCCGCGGTCATGGCCTTTATACCTGGGCACGGGATATGGCCACCTGCTTTCGGCAACTGGAAGCACTGGAAGTCTTACTGGCGGTGGAACTTGAGCGCCGCAAAATCGGTTAAGCCGAACTGACAAACCCTTTCGCAAGGAGAAAACCATGAGCGCCATTCGTGTGTATGCTGACGACAACCCGGCAGCCCCTCTGCTCGACACCCAAAACCGAAGCGAAATCACCCGCGCCCTTAACAACGCCGGTGTCCGTTTCGAGCAATGGAAAACCGACTACGCCCTGTCGCCCGGCGACAGCCAGGAAAAAGTCATTGCCGCTTATCAAACCGACATTGACCGTCTGATTGCCGAACAGGGCTATCAAACCGTGGACGTGGTCAGCCTCAATAGCGATCACCCGCAAAAAGACGAGCTGCGCAAAAAATTCCTCGATGAGCATCGTCATGGCGAAGATGAAGTGCGTTTTTTTGTCGCTGGCAGCGGCCTGTTCAGCCTGCATATTGGCGACAAGGTCTACGAAGTACTGTGCGAACAGGGTGATCTGATTTCCGTGCCGGCCAACACGCCGCACTGGTTTGATATGGGCCCAAACCCCTACTTTATTGCCATCCGTTTATTCAACAACCCGGATGGCTGGGTGGCACACTTTACCGGCTCCGACATTGCCAGCCGTTTTCCACGCCTGGAGAACTGAGCGTGATCAAGGCCATTGTCAGTGATATTGAAGGCACCACCAGCAGCATTTCCTTCGTCAAGGAAGTGCTGTTTCCCTATGCCGCCAAACACCTGCCGGATTTTTTGCAACAACACTGGCAAGACAATGCCGTGCAAACGCAAATACTGGCCATGGCCGATCTGACTGGAACCCCGATCAACACCGCCGAAGAAGCCAACCGGATTTTGCAGGGCTGGATTGCCGAAGACCGCAAAGCCACACCACTAAAAACCCTGCAGGGAATGATCTGGAAAGCCGGTTACGAAAGCGGCGCCTATACCGCCCACCTGTATCCCGACACCGCACCGGCACTGCGCCAATGGCACGACAAAGGCTTGCCGCTATTTATTTACTCCTCCGGCTCCATTGCCGCCCAGAAATTGTTTTTCCGTTATAGCGACGCCGGGGATTTAACCCCTTTGCTGAGTGATTATTTCGACACCACCACCGGCGCCAAGCAGGACACCGACTCCTACCGGAAAATTGCCGATCACATTGGACTGGCCGCAGAACATATTCTGTTCCTGTCGGATATCGAAGCGGAGCTGAACGCGGCACGGGCCGCAGGCATGCAAACCATACTGCTGGACCGGGAACAACAAGCACCGCACAGTGAGCATCCGGTGGTTAGCGCATTTTCGGAAATTGTTATTTAACAGGCTACCGCAGGCACTCCGGAATGAAACCGGAACTCCACATCCTCCGACTCCACCAACCCCCGCTCGATTTCCGCAAAGCGGGCAATCGAACCACTGATATCCTCGCCCGCATATTGCCGCGCCAGCGCCAGATAATCCTCAAAATGCCGCGACTCACTTTTTAATAAAAACCGGTAATAACGCCCCAGCTCGTCATCCACAAAAGGTGCCAATGCCGCAAAGCGCTCGCAGGAACGGGCCTCAATAAAAGCCCCGACAATCAACACATCCACCAACCGCCCCGGCTCATCAGTGCGCATACCCTGCCGCATTCCCTGAGCATAGCGCGACGGCGACAAGTGATCGTACTGCACACCGCGCTGCCGCATCAGCTGCAGCACCTGCTCAAAATGCAGCAACTCCTCCCGCGCCAACTGGCTCAGTGTGTCCAGCAGCTCCGGGCGATCCACATAACGAAACATCAGATTCAGCGCCGTGCTCGCCGCCTTCTTTTCACAGTGGGCATGATCAATCAGCAAAATATCCGGGTGCTGCAACGCCCAATCGATCCACGCCTGCGGTGTGGCGCAGGGCAGAAACTGGCGAATGGCAGAAATATCATGAACAGCAGTCACCGCAGGCTCCTCGGGTTTTCATTTTTGTTTGCGCGCTTATTTTTACGGCCCATTTTCACAGCACCGCAAAAAGCGGCCATTATAGCGGTATCGACCCCCTCAGCAGCAGATAGCATTTGGCGCACATCCCCGTGACAGGCATAATCCGGCGCCATGGGTAAATACGATGACACTCGACGCAATCGGATCCGCGGCCGCCTCGCCGTCGCGGCCCTGCGCCTGATCGCCGCCCTGCCCCTGGCGTTTAATCGCCGCTTTGGCGCCCTGATAGGTTGGCTGGCCTGGCGCATTGGTGGTGAATCCCGCCGTATCAGCGACATCAATCTACGACTTTGCTTCCCCGAACTCAGCGATGCCGCACGCACAACCCTGTTGCGCCAATCCATGATCGAAACCGGTAAAGGCGCCAGTGAAATGGCCGCACTATGGCTAAACCCGCCGTTAGCCATTCGCCATATTGTCGCCGTCGAAGGTGATGCACCGCTGCGCGCGGCGCTCAACAACGGTCAGTCCGTCATTGTTCTGGCGCCGCATCTGGGTTGCTGGGAGGTGGTGAATTTCTGGCTATCGTCCGAGTTTGACCTGCATGCCATGTTCAAACCGTCACACCTTCAAGCCGTCAACGATGTGGTTATGCAAAGCCGCCAACACTATGGCGGCACCTACTATCCTGCCAGCGCCCGAGGCGTGGCCGGGGTGGTTCGCGCCCTGAAAAACGGCCCCGCCGTCACCGGCATTCTGCCCGATCAGGTACCCGATGATCGCGGCGGCCGCTTTGTGCCCTTTTTTAACCTGCCCACCCTCACCGGCACCCTGCCGGTAAAACTGCTGCAACAAAGCGGCGGCCGAGCCTTTATGGTGTTTGCCAAGCGCCTGCCCGGCGTTGAAGGCTATCGGATTGTCATTCGCGAACCGGATGCCGCGATTTACCACGAGGATCTGGACACCGCCCTCGCCGCCATGAACCGCTCCATCGAAGCACTGATTCGCGAAGCTCCGGAACAGTATGTATGGAACTACAAACGCTTCCGCCGCGAACCCGCCAACAACG
>PGZG01000199.1 GCA_002840115.1 Gammaproteobacteria bacterium HGW-Gammaproteobacteria-14
GTAATGCACTGGCCAGCAGGGCGCCGGTAATGCGGGTAAGGATGGTCGCTTTCATAAAAACCTCCGGGTTTAATGCGTGATGACAGGGCTTTTCTAGCAATTAACGAGCCAAGCAGCAGGCCCGCACTCAGAACATCTTCAGGTAGCGGTTGATTTCCCACTCCGACACATGGTTGTGGTAACTGCGCCATTCGTCGCGTTTGAAAGCCACATAGGCATTGAACATGCGCTCGCCAAATACCTGTTTTGACAGAGGATCTTCTTCAAAGGCGGTGATCGCCTCTTCCAGACTTTGCGGTAGAAACTGGATTCCCTGAGCCTGAATGTCGGCATCGGAGTAGTTATACATATTTTCCCGGTGTGGTTTGCCGGGGTCTAATTGCTCGCGAATTCCTTCAAGACCGGCGGCCAGAATCATCGCTGCACCAAGATAGGGATTGCAGCTGATATCCGCTGCGCGACACTCAACGCGAGCGCCCGCTCCGGGAATGCGGATCATATTGGTGCGATTGTTATTGCCGTAGCAGCAAAATACCGGGGCCCAGGTGGACCCAGACATGGAGCCTTGTCGTACCAATCGTTTGTAACTGTTCACGGTGGGAGCAATGACGGCGCTAATTGCGCGGGCATGCTTTAGAACACCGGCAATAAAGTGGTAGGCGAGACCGGATACACCTACGCCATGAACATCCAGAGCATCGCTTTCAAACAGATTTTTTCCGCTGTTAATATCTGCCAGTGACATATTGTAGTGGGCGCCGCTGCCGGTGCGGTCGACGTAGGGCTTCGCCATAAAGCTGGCAAAAGCGCCGTGCTTCCGGGCAATTTCGTTGGCCATCATGCGGAAAAAGACGAACCTGTCCGCCATGCTCAAGGCGTCAGTATAGGTAAAGTCGGTTTCAAACTGGCCAATGGCATCTTCATGGTCAAAAGAATAGACATCCCACCCCAGGGTGTTCATGGCGCTAACCAGTTCATCAATAATTGGCAGGTTGTCCATCAATGCGCAGGGGTCGTAGCAGGGCTTGCCAAGATTGTCTCGATCGCTAATGGGCCGAAAGCCACCGTTTTCTGTGTCTTTAAACAGGAAAAATTCGGTTTCAATGCCCAGATTAAAGCGAAAGCCCATTTCTGCAGCGGCATGGGTTTGCTGTTTCAGAATGACCCGAGAACAGGCCTCAAAAGGCTTGCCATCGAGATACAAATCACTGGCAAACCAGGCAAGCTCGGGGTTCCATGGGCACTGTGTTGCGGTATTCGGATCCGGCATGGCCGCCACTTCATTATCACTAATATCCTGAGGTACGCCATCCAGTGCGGCGCCGGTATAAAGCTCAGATCCTTTGAGCATATTGCCGAGATGATTGAGTGGCACCAGCTTTCCCTTGATGCGGCCATGGATGTCCACATAGCTGGCCATGGCATATTTCACGCCAGCGGCCTCAAGCTCTGTGGCAAGACGGTTGGCTTCATTGGTCGACGACATACATGGACTCCAAGGATGAAATAAAATAAGTGTGGCTGGCAGGAACTTGTCTCCGCTGGCATAAATCTTTCATTCAATATACATGCCAGCTTGTATGTATAATGGCAAAAATATTTCTCTCCCATGCTTGGGCGGTGTTAATAAAATGAATAGTAAACAGTGGGTTAAGGGTGAATTCCGTTTGGGTGACTGGTCCTTGCAGAGTGGTCAGGTACTGCAGGATGCACGGTTGGTTTACCTGCAGCGGGGGGAGCCAAATGCACCAAAAGATAACATCGTGCTATTGCCGACGTACTACGGTGGAGCAATGGCCGGTAATTTGCCGCTGACTGTTGGTGATAGTCCATTGGCAGATAATCGCTGGTGTTTGATTATCCCGGCGATGTTAGGTGCCGGAGAATCGACATCTCCTTCCAATGCCGTTGCCGCCCAGCAAGGCGCAAGATTTCCGGCTATTCATCTGGCAGATCAGGTGCGTGCGCAGCAGGATTTTTTGCATGCGTCTTTTGGGAATTATCGGCTGGCGCTGGTCGCGGGATGGTCTTTGGGAGGAATGCAAAGCCTGCAGTGGGGGTGTCTTTTCCCGGAACGAGTGCAACGTATTGCGGCCTGGTGTGCAACGGCACGATGTTATCCGAATAATTTGCTTTTCTTGCTGGGTTTAAAGGCCGCGCTACAGGCGGACCCACATAGTCGTAATGGCGCCAAGCCGATAGAGGGCTTGCGGGCATTTGCGCGCGTGTATGCCAGTCGCGCCTATAGTCCCTTATTTTTCCGTGATCAGGAGTTTCTCAAGCTGGGTTTCCAGTCGATAGATGATTTGCTTCAGTACTGGGAAGAAGATCATTTGGCGATGAATCACCATGACCTGTTGGCGGTGCTGGAAATGTGGGCGGCGGCAGATGTCAGTGCCAATGCGGTGTATGAAGGTGAATATGCCAGGGCGTTGGGCGCGATTACGGCGCCAACACTGTTGATGCCCTCGGTAACGGATCAATATTTCCTGACGGAAGAAGCCGAGCTTGATGCGCACTTGATAGGTGATGCCACTGTTGAAGTGCTCCGCAGCCAATGGGGACACTGTGCGGGAGGGCCGGGGCGGGAGTCGTCCTCCATGGCCCAGGTTATGGCGGGGCTGACTCACTTGCTCGACAGCTTATAAATGATTTTGCCCAACGACGGGGCGATGTTTATGTTTGGCACCGTTTTGGTGCATATATTCCAGAGGCAAGGCTCGTTCCTTCTGATACTAAAGAGAAAGTCAGTGGCACGGAATCTGCTACGGTTATGTTGTGAGCGCAGTAACTGATTCACTGGATGGTTACTGGGTGCGGCGCAAAGCGCAACTAGGGTTCCGGCCGTCAGGTGTCTGGTCCGAGAGTTGCCGGCCTCTCCTCCTGAGAGGTTACACGGCGGGATAAAAGCCCGGGAGACCAGCCGCCACCGAAACGTTCCGGTCACCGTGTAATCGGCGCTGTTGCCGACGGAGGAGAGTGCATGAAGTTATCTCAGCCTGTTACAGCAGGTTTTGTTGCAACACTGACAGAACGGTTTTTAGAGCTGCTTCCCCAGCATAGCCTTACCGGCTCAGGAGGTTGCCGGTGAGAATTATTAACCTCAAGCCGTCCCGACCTGTTGCCTTTGCTCTGGCGCTAGTACCTTTCCTGTTGTTGGTGGTGTTGTATGTCGTTGCATCGGATGCACGACTTGCGGAAAACCCTAACGACAAGTTGCTACCTGGTTTAACAAGTATGACCGATGCGGTGCATCGGCTCGCTTTTACAGAAGACGTCCGTAGTGGCGAGTACATCCTCTGGAAAGATACTGCGGCGAGTCTTCAGCGATTGTTAACAGCCTTGCTGGTGTCCTCTTCGCTGGCGCTGTTTGTGGGCATACTGCTCGGTACAATACCGTTGTTCCGCGCTTTAATGGGGGCGCTGGTGAC
>PGZG01000007.1 GCA_002840115.1 Gammaproteobacteria bacterium HGW-Gammaproteobacteria-14
TCGCTCCGGACACGGATGAAGACCGACTGATGGAAGTGGCACTGGAGTCGGGCGCCCTTGATGTGATTGCTGATGACGATGGTTCTTTTCTGGTTACCACGGCGGCGGACCGCAGTTTTGGTGAGGTGGTGGATGCCCTGCGAGCGGCGGCTCTGGAGCCGGCCAATGCAGAGGTGTCCATGCATCCGGCTACGATCGTTGATCTCGATGTGGAAACCGCCGAGCGAGTGACCAAGCTGATTGATCATCTGGAGGATCTGGATGACGTTCAACAGGTTTTCAGCAATGCCCGGTTCCCTGATATGGCGGAGTAGTCATCGCCGGGGGAGTTCGCTACTGGACATCTGGCCAGCATGTCGGTAAAACAGCCCTGTTGATTGCTGTCCTGAGACGCCTCCTACATGACCCTTATTATCGGCATTGACCCCGGTTCCCGGCACACAGGCTACGGTCTGATTCGTCAGCAGGGAGGCACCTTGTCTTTGGTTGAGTGCGGCACCATTAGCACGGTGGCAGAAGATATGCCGTCGCGGCTGGGACAAATTTTTTCCCGATTGAATACGGTTGTTCAGACCCATGGCCCCGCAGAGGCGGCGGTTGAGAAGGTCTTTATGGCCAAAAATGCGGACTCAGCCCTCAAGCTGGGTCAGGCTCGCGGTGCTGCATTATGCGCTCTGGTCCAAAATGCGGTGCTGGTTTCCGAGTATTCTGCCCGTCAGGTCAAGCAGGCGTTGGTGGGCAAAGGCAGCGCTGAAAAAACCCAGGTGGCGCAAATGGTCCGTTATTTGTTGAAGCTGGATTATGTACCCCAGGCAGATGCGGCGGATGCCTTGGGGCTGGCGATTTGTCATGCCCATATGCGTGTTAGTCTTGCCCGTCTGCAGGGTGCAACAGCAGTAAGAGGAAGGCGAGTTCGATGATTGGGCAATTGCGTGGCACTTTAATGGATAAGCGCGCTCCCTGGTTGCTACTGGATGTGGCGGGGGTGGGCTATGAAGTAGAGGCACCCATGACGGTATTTTATCAATTGCCGGATGTTGGTGCGGAGGTGTTGTTGCACACCCATTTTGTGGTTCGTGAGGACGCACAACTGTTATACGGTTTTTGCTCCCGCTTTGAGCGAGAGCTGTTCCGAGCCCTGATTCGGGTTAATGGCGTGGGGCCCAAATTAGCCCTGGCGATCCTGTCTGGCATGGAAGCGGATCGTTTGGTGCGCTGTATCGAATCCCAGGACAGCAGTACGCTGGTGAAAATCCCCGGTGTAGGCAAGAAAACCGCTGACCGGCTGTTGATTGAGATGTCAGATAGATTGGCGAAGCTCGACGGTGTTCCGCCCAGTTTGCCGGGGTTGGCAGTGTCGTCTCCGGCGGACGCCACCAGCGATGCAGTGGCAGCATTGGAGAGTCTGGGGTATCGTCCGCGTGATGCTCAGGCGGCAGTGGCAAAGGTTGCCGGTGCTGCTGACGTGGGCGATGAAGTGAGTAGTGAAACGTTGATTCGTCTGGCGTTGAAAAGCCTGGCCCGATGAAGTCGCTTTGGTGCTTGCCATTTAAGCTCGGCAGCTCAGGAAGAGACAGCTGGAGAGTCCGCCATATTGAGTCAAATAACTCAACCAGACCATGATTGCCGAGCCATACCATGACCTTTGAGCGCATCGTTTCTGCGGACCCTCTGGCAACCGGTGAAGAACAGATTGAACGGGCCATTCGCCCCGCCAGTCTCAGTGACTACCATGGTCAGCCCAAAGTGCGGGCACAGTTGGAAATCTTTATTGATGCCGCGCGCCAGCGTCAGGAGGCACTGGATCACGTGCTGATCTTCGGTCCCCCAGGCCTTGGTAAAACCACGCTAGCGCATATTATTGCGCGCGAGATGGGCTGTGAACTCAAAAGTACCTCGGGGCCTGTGCTGGAAAAAGCGGGAGACCTTGCTGCGATTCTGACCAATCTTGAGCGCGGCGATGTGTTGTTCGTTGACGAAATTCATCGTCTGTCACCGGTGGTTGAGGAAATTCTCTATCCGGCCATGGAGGATTATCAGCTTGATATTATGATTGGCGAAGGTCCTGCCGCGCGCTCTATCAAAATTGAGTTGCCACCGTTCACGCTGGTGGGGGCAACGACGCGGGCCGGATTGCTGACCAGTCCGTTACGAGATCGATTTGGCATTGTCCAGCGCCTTGAATTTTATTCCACGGAAGACCTTACCGGTATCGTTCGCCGTGCCTGCGATATTTTCTCCTTGTCTATTGATGCGGAGGGAGCAACGGAGATTGCCCGTCGTGCCCGTGGCACACCGCGGATTGCTAATCGTTTGTTGCGGCGGGTGAGGGATTATGCCGAAGTGCGTGGTGATGGTCGTATTAACGGCGCGGTCGCCAGTGCTGCACTGGATATGCTGGAAGTGGATGCCTGTGGCCTGGACGGCAATGACCGCCGACTATTGTTAGCGATGATGGAAAAATTTGAAGGTGGGCCAGTGGGGCTTGAATCGTTAGCCGCAGCGCTAAATGAGGATGCCGGGACTCTGGAGGAAGTAGTGGAGCCCTACCTGATTCAGCAGGGGTTTATAAAAAGAACCTCTCGGGGGCGTGTGGTGACTAACCATGCCTGGCAGCATTTTGGCCTGAAACCACCCCGGCCCCAGTCCGCGACGGACTTGTTTGACCTATGAACGCGGATCCTTTTCGCTTGCCTCTGAGGGTTTATATTGAGGACACCGATGCGGGTGGGATTGTCTATTACGTCAACTACCTCAAGTTTATGGAGCGGGCGCGTACCGAGTGGTTGCGTACACTGGGTTATCAGCATTATGCGTTAGCCGGTCAGAACTTCCAGTTTGTTGTCCACTCCTGCGCGGTTCGCTATTACCGCTCCGCCCGGGTAGATGATGCTTTGCAGGTAACCGCACAGATTGATCATTTGGGCAAGGCGACGCTGGATTTTATTCAACAGGTCTGGCGTGGAGCTGAACTTTTATGTGAGGCGGAGGTCCGTGTCGCCAGTGTTTCTGCGGACCAGTTGAAACCATCGGCCATGCCTGGGGAGCTTTACCAGAAAATAAAGCAAACGTTGCTATAAAGAGCCTGATATTGTTTTTCTATAACCGTTTTTATACATATTTCTATACATAACATTTTATACATAAAAGGAGCCGCTCGATGGTCGAGCCAGACAGCATGTCTATTATGAGCCTGATCGGTAATGCCGGTCTGGTGGTGCAGTTGGTGATGTTGGCATTGATGGTTGCCTCGGTGGTTTCCTGGGTCATGATCGTGGTTCGTTATCGCGTGCTGAGCCGTGCACGTCAGTCTGGAGAAGCCTTTGAAGAGCGTTTCTGGTCCGGAGAAGACCTATCCTCCTTGTATCATCAGGTTCGTAAAGATCCGGACGATAATTGTGGTCAGGAGGCAATTTTTCGAGCTGGCTTTCAGGAGTATGTTCGTCTTACCAAGTCCTCCAGAGACTCCGATGCGGTTATGGAGGGCGCCCAGCGTGCTATGCGAGTGGCGCTGCAGCGGGAGCAGTCGAGGCTCAACCAAAGTTTGCCGTTCTTGGCGACGGTGGGATCGACCAGCCCTTACATCGGTTTGTTCGGTACTGTGTGGGGCATTATGAACTCCTTTCGTGCTTTGGCCCACGTATCCCAGGCAACGCTGGCGGTGGTTGCTCCGGGTATTGCCGAGGCCTTGATTGCAACCGCTATGGGGTTATTTGCCGCAATTCCGGCGGTGGTTGCCTACAACCGGTACGCTGCCTGGACAGACGAATTGGTCGGTGAGTGTGAAATGTTTGCCGAAGAATTTTCTTCATTGCTGCATCGTCAGGCCCACGCAGGAGATCGTGAATAATGTCCATGAAGGTCCGCTCACCGCGCAAGATGATGGCGGATATCAATGTGGTTCCTTATATCGATGTCATGTTGGTGTTGTTGGTGGTGTTTATGATCACGGCACCAATGATGACGCAGGGCATCAATGTAGATCTGCCTAAAACCAGCAGTGCGGCGATTGACAGTAAAGATCAGGAGCCGGTCATTTTGTCGATCAAAAAAGACGGCAGCTATTTCGTCAATGTAGGTGATGACCAGAAAAAATCCGCCAGTCTGGATACGGTGCGCGGCCACGTTTTGCGTATTTATCGCAATAAACCGGAAACCCTGTTTTTGGTAGAAGGAGATGCCGAGGTACCTTATGGTAAGGTGGTATCATTGATGGCGGCCCTACAGGGGGTGGGCGTTGAAAAAATTGGTTTGGTGACGGAGCCTCCGCAACAGTGAATGCTCAGGATATCAGGCCAGCATTGGTGATCTCGGCAGGGTTGCACTTGCTGATCGTTGGTGCAGTGACTTTTTCCTGGAACAGTGAGCCTACTGTGGTGCGGGTGCCGCAAATCCCTGCCCATGTGCAGGCGGTTATGGTGGAGCGCCCTAAGCCACCACCAAAAGCAGCACCGCCCAAACCGGCGCCACGGCCTGCGCCGGCAAAACCCGTTACCCCGCCTCCGCCGAAGCCTGCACCGCCCAAACCAACACCGGCGCCGGTAGTGAAGCCTGCTCCTGCGCCCAAGCCAGTACCGCCACCACCGGCACCTACGACCCCGCCGGCGAGCCAACCCCAGCCGATGCCGTCGTTTACAGCGCCAAGGTTGGAAGAACTTATGGCCAGTGAAGATATCGAAATGGCAACATCGGCCGCCGAGGCTCAGGCTGCGGCGGAAGCAGAAGCCAGTGAAACGCAAACCTATTCTGCCGATATTCGCAGTTTATTGAGCCAGCGCTGGATTATTCCTGCCACAGCACGTAACAAGGACTCACTGTCTGCGGATGTGCGCATTCGGCTGCTGCCGGGCGGAGAAGTGCTTGATGTTAATCTGGTACGTTCAAGTGGTGACCGTGCCTTTGATGACTCAGCGGTAACTGCTGTGCGCAGTGCCGGTCGTCTGCCAGTGCCTTCAGGGGCTTTGTTTAATAGTCATTTCCGCGACATTATCGTTAACTTCAATCCGCAGATGAAGGGACAATGAAAGCCATAATTGCAGTTTTAATTGTGTTTCTCTCCACGGGCGCCAAGGCCCAGCTGATGATCCAGGTGACGGAGGGCAGGGTAGATGCTGTTCCCATTGCTGTGGTCCCGTTTGCAGTATCCGGTGGCAGTGTGCCAGAGTCGGTGGATCAGATTATTGCGGCCAATTTGCATCGTAGCGGCCAGTTTCGGCCATTGCCCCCGGAAGATATGCTGAGCCGCCCGGCCCGTGCGGAGGACGTGAGCTATCGCGATTTCCGGGTGTTGGGAACAGAATATCTGGTATTTGGCCGAGTGGAAGCGCTGCCTACTGGAGCCTACCGCGTGAGCTATGAGCTGCATGATGTGCCCCGTGGTACCCGGCTCATCAGTGAAACCTATGAGCCTGCGGTGAGTCAGCTACGGGATGTGGCTCATGCGATTTCTGACCGTATTTATGAGCAGCTCACTGGAGTAAGAGGCGCCTTTGCGACGCGTATTCTTTATGTGACGCACAACCGTGGTGCGGATTTCCCGTTCCAGCTGCAGTATGCCGATGCTGACGGCGCCCGAGTACAGACGGTTTTGCGTAGCCGTGAGCCAATTATGAGCCCCTCCTGGTCTCCGGATGGCAAGCGTGTGGCTTATGTCTCCTTTGAGGCAGATGGCCGTCCCGGCATCTATATTCATGAGCTGGCTACCATGCAACGCCAGCTGGTGAGCAGCTTCGATGGCATTAATGGTGCGCCGGACTGGTCCCCCGATGGCAAGCGTCTTGCATTAACTCTGTCCAGAGACGGCAATCCAGAGATTTATATGCTGGAGATTGCTTCCGGGCAGTTGACCCGCCTGACTAATCATTATGCGATTGATACGGAACCAAGATGGCTGCCGGATGGTCAATCTCTGGTGTTTACCTCCAGTCGTGGCGGCGGTCCGCAGATATACAGGCTGAACATTCGTGATCAGTCAGTACGGCGGATCAGCTTTGAAGGGAGTTATAACTCCAATCCGGCGGTCACACCGGATGGGCGCTATCTGACCTATATCCACCGAAGAGGCAATAATTTCCATGTGGCGGTACAGGATTTGCAGCGTCAAACCTTTAATATTGTGACAACTACCCAGCAGGACGAATCGCCCAGTGTTGCGCCGAATGGAAGTATGATAATTTACGCGACGAAACACGGTGGCAAAGGTGTTCTGCAGGCCGTGTCCGTTGATGGCAGAATAAAGGTGCATCTGCCATCGAAGGAAGGGGAAGTCAGGGAGCCGTCATGGTCACCGTTCCTCTGATAGTGCTGTAGATAATGCTATAGAACTATAGATTGTTGCTAACCGAAGCCCACTTGCTCGTATAACGCTACTTTGAAGGAGTTACCCAACCATGCACGCCATTGCTACCAAATCGCTGTTTGCTGTTCTGCTTGCTACTACTCTTGCTGCCTGTTCCAGCAAGCCCACGGATGATCAGAGCGGTGATCTGCAGCCAGGTCGTGCCGGTTCTGAAGTCGCTCCGGTATCTGAGCAGCAGCCGGTTCAGCCGCAGCAGAGCAGCATTGCCCTGACCGCTGACAATTTCCATAACCATCCCTCCAACTATGATGGCACCACCAGCTCCCGAGTGATCTACTTCGCGTTTGATAACTCGTCTGTGCCGGCGGCTTCCTTCGAAACCCTGCGTGCTCATGCCAACTACCTGAAAGGCAACAGCAACGCCAAGGTCCGTCTGGAAGGCCATGCGGATGAGCGTGGCACCCGCGAGTACAACGTTGCTCTGTCCGAGCGTCGTGCTCAGTCCGTTGAAAAGTTCCTGCGTGTGCAAGGTGTCTCTGCTGCTCAGATCGAAGTTGTCAGCTACGGTGAAGAGAAGCCGGCAGCCTATGGCAGCGACGAGATGTCTTGGGCCAAGAACCGCCGCGTAGAGCTGAACTACCTCTCCGGCCGTCCGTAAGTCGCGATAATGGGTAAACGCCTGGTTATCGGCGTTCTCCTCAGCGGGCTGATGACTACTGCCTTCGGGCAGGGCATCGGCCCGCTTGCTGTGGAGGACCGTGTGCAAGCCAATCGTGGCAGCCAAAGTAGTGCTGTGAGCGACGAGGCCTTGATGATGCTGATGCAGCAACTGCAGCAGTATGAGCAGGAAATTGCCATGCTCCGCGGCCAGTTTGAGGAGCTACGTCATGAGATGGATGTCATGCAGCGAGGGGAGCGAGAGCGATATCTGGACATTGACTCGCGTCTCAATGCTCTGATGGATGGTACTGCCAGGGCTGGTGTCGGCTCGGGCGCAGTGCCTGCCAGTGATGCCGGAGTGGCGCCGAAGGCGGCACGCCCGGAAGATGAAAGAGCGGTATATATGGCCGCCCGAGAGTTGTTGAATAGCAGCCAGTTCGATAAAGCTGCCACCGCATTTCAGCAATACCTCAAAGATTATCCGCAGGGTCAGTTCCGGGATTTCTCTCATTTTTGGTTGGGTGAGGCGCTGCGAAATGCAGCCAAACCCGATAGGGATGGAGCAATGGAACAGTTTCGCATGGTGGTTGAGCGGTTTCCTGAGAGCTCAAGGGTGCCCGCTGCGCTTTACCGTTTGGCAGTGTTGCAGGCAGAGAGCGGTAAAACCGCTGATGCCCGCAGTACTCTGAATCGTGTAATCCAACAGCATTCGACTTCCTCAGAGGCGGGCTATGCTCGAACCATGCTGGAGCAGCTCAAGTAATCCGGCTGGATCAATCCATTCAAGCAGTCTCAATTCAAGTAACCTGATGGTCGTCAGGTTTTTCCGGGGTGCACTGTGGACCTGCGAATCAGTGAAGTTTTTTACTCCCTGCAAGGCGAAGCCCGCTCTGTGGGAAGGCCGACGGCGTTTATTCGTCTGACTGGCTGCCCCCAGCGGTGTGTCTGGTGTGATACAGAGTATGCATTCCACGGTGGAGAGAAGCGTTCTCTGGAGTCCGTGCTTGCTGAGGTCCGGGCTTTCTCTGCAGCCTATGTGACGGTTACCGGTGGCGAGCCGCTGGCTCAGCCTAATGCATTGCTGCTCATGGGTCTGCTATGTGATGAGGGGTTCTCTGTGAGCCTTGAGACCGGCGGTGCTATGGATATTGCTGAGGTGGACCCCAGGGTTAGCATCGTTATGGACCTCAAAGCGCCAGGCTCCGGCGAGCGACACAACAACCGGCTTGAGAATATTCCTCTGCTGGCCGCCAAGGATCAGGTCAAGTTTGTGCTGGCGGACCGGCGTGATTACGACTGGGCGCGCATGCAGATGGATCAGTATCAACTGGCAGACCGAGTGGGTGATGTTCTGTTCTCTCCGGTATTCGGCCAATTGGAGCCGGGGCAGTTGGCGGACTGGATTCTGCAGGACCGCTTGCCAGTGCGGTTTCAGCTGCAGTTGCACAAGCTGCTTTGGCAGGACTCAAGGGGGCGCTGATGATGCGTGCAGTGGTTTTGCTTTCCGGAGGCCTGGACTCCGCCACCTGTCTGGCGATGGCCAAGGCCGTCGGCCGCGAGTGTCATACGGTGGCCTTTGACTATGGCCAGCGCCATCGAGCGGAGCTGTTGGCATCCGAGCGCATTGCCCAGCGCCTCGGCGCTGCCAGCCATCGGGTCGTTCGACTGGGTTTGGACACCATTGGCGGTTCTGCATTGACGGACAGCACTATTGCGGTGCCGGAGCAGCAGGGTGGCGGTATCCCAGTGACCTATGTGCCAGCTCGTAATACCGTCTTTCTGGCGCTTGCGCTGGGGTTGTCGGAGGTTCTGGATGCCGGAGAAATCCATATTGGTGTCAATGCCGTGGATTATTCCGGCTATCCGGACTGTCGCCCAGCCTTTATTGAGGCGTTCCAGCAGTTAGCTGCTGTTGCGACCAAGGCCGGTGTTGAGTCCCATGGCCCACGGATTGTTGCCCCGCTGCTGGATCTGAGTAAAGCGGATATTATCCAGCGTGGCGTTGCTTTGGGGCTGGATTATGCTTTGACGGTGTCTTGTTATCAGGCGGATGACGATGGTCGTGCCTGCGGTCGTTGTGATAGTTGCAGGTTGCGGGCCGAAGGCTTCGCCATGGCAGGTCTTGCGGACCCAACTCGCTATCAGAGTTGAGCCCGTTATCGTAATGAAGGCAAAAAAAACGGTTTTTTGCTTGTTGTATGCGGAAAAATCAGTATCATTTGCGCCTCTTTCGGGGGCCGTTAGCTCAGCGGTAGAGCAGTTGGCTTTTAACCAATTGGTCGATGGTTCGAATCCATCACGGCCCACCACCTTTAGAATGTTACTAATCAGACTCTAACCTGATCAGTAACGGGGCAAAGCACAGCAGTAAGCTCTGCGAAAGCCCTACAAAAAGCCCCGCAGTTCGCTGCGGGGCTTTTTGTTATGCTTGTCTTGTTTGTGTGCTGCTGCCGAACTCCTTGGGAGTCTCGTTGTGGCAGTACCGGGTTAATTGCATGTCTGGGGGAAGTGAGAAATGGCCGTTATTCTGACAGCAGTGCTGATTTATGTGGGGTGCATCCTGTTCGTTCGCCTGCGTAATCAGGCTACGTTCCCTCTGGGTCGGCAGTTGACGGATTTCTCCACCTTCATGGTGCCTTTTAATATTCCCGCTTACCTGTTGTCCCGGGTGCCCCGCAGTGCGCGCCTGCCCTTAAGTACTTTCCCGGAGGTCCAGATTCTGGAAGATAACTGGGAGGCTATTCGCGATGAAGCCCTGGCTCTCTATGGTCAGGGGCATATTTCTGTAAAAGATGACTTGCCCGCCAGCAGTTTTTACAAAGACAACCGCTGGAAAAGTTTTTATCTGAAAATCTATGACAATGAGATCCCATCTGCCTATGAGTTGGCACCGAAAACCCGTGCCTTGATTGATCAGGTGCCGGGCATGAATATCGCTTTGTTCGCTGTTTTGATGCCCGGTAAACGGCTGAATCAACACCATGATCCCTTTGCTTACACGGTGCGTTATTCCCTTGGCCTATCAACACCCAATTCTCCGGACTGTGGTCTAACTATTAATGGAGAGGACTACACGTGGAAAGATGGCGAAAGCATTATTTTTGATGAAACCTATTTGCACTCTGCTTATAACAATACGGATATTCCTCGCATTATTTTGATGACTGACGTTGATCGGCCAATGCGTCTGCGATTTGTGCAGCGCCTGTATTACTGGTTTGGTCGTTTTTTCAACAGCTTGTTTGCGATTGATAACCTTGACGCTAGCTATACCGGTATTGGAAATCGACTGGGTAAGGGTGTGCTGGCCTATAAAAACAGCCTTAAACGGATCAAACGCTGGAACCGACCGGCCTATGTGGTTGGCAAATGGTTTGTGATTCTGGCGGTATTGGCTTTGATTGCCCGGGCAATACTTTAGACGGGGTTTTGGTAAGAGAGGGCTGATTCGAGAGAGCTCAGCTCTGAGCAAAACGTCGTTCACATTCAAGTCACGGGCAGTGAATGTAGAATCAGGGATAGACTAAACAGGAAATCAAGGAATGCCTGTTGCCCCCGTTACAACAGACCCCGTGCTGGTCTGGTATCGAAACGATCTTCGTGTTCACCACCATCAGCCTCTGGCTGGGGCCATGGCCAGCGGCCATCCGGTCTCGGCTGTCTATTTTTTGTGCGAAAGACAATGGGACAGCCATGATGTCGCTCCGTTGCGGCGCTGGTATGTACTTGAGTCTCTTCGAGAACTCGGGGAGGCATTGGCAAAGCTGGGTGTCCCGCTGACCGTTGTGGATGCCGGTGATTTTGCTGCGGTGCCGGACTTGTTGAAACAGATTATCCAAAAGCAGCGGATTGCTGCGATCTATACCGGGCGGGAATACCCGCTGAATGAAATGACTCGTGATCGAGCGGTGGCGGCCGTGGCCGCGGACTGTGGAGTGCCTGTTACCGGCTATGACCACAGTGTATTGGTGCCCCCTCGAGCGTTGGTGACAGGGCAGGGTACACCCTATACGGTGTTTACTCCTTATCGTCGGAGTTGGGAGAAATGGCTGGCCAGCTCTCCTCCGGAGCTTGGCGTTACGCCGCGACGAATTAAGGGAGCATCGTCGCTAGACTTCAACAGTGAGGTGATTGACCGGGCTCTTAACCGTCTCAATATTGCTGAGGCACTTTGTCAGCAGTGGCAACCCGGTGAACGGGCAGCGCGTAAACAGCTTTCCCGGTTTGCTCAGTCCGCACTGGGCCGCTATCGGCAGGATCGTGATTTTCCCGATCTTGCCGGAACCAGCTTGCTTTCAGCAGCACTCTCTGCCGGTACGGTATCGGTGGCAGAGTGCTGGCATCTGGCGCAACCGGCGATTCACGATCCGAAACAACGTGATGGAGCAGAGTGCTGGATAAGCGAGCTGGCCTGGAGAGATTTTTATCGCCAGATTATGGCTAACTATCCAAAACTGGCTTGGGGGGCTCCGTTTCGTGACGACACCCGCATGATTCGCTGGAGTCATGATAAATCCCTGTTTCAGGCCTGGTGTGAGGGGCGTACAGGCTACCCTCTGGTGGATGCGGCCCAAAGGCAGCTATTGCAGACGGGCTGGATGCATAACCGTTTGCGTATGGTCAGTGCCATGTTTCTAAGCAAACACCTGTTTATTGACTGGCGTTGGGGCGAGCGTTTTTTTATGCAGCACCTTATGGATGGTGATTTTGCCGCCAATAACGGGGGGTGGCAGTGGAGCTCATCGACGGGCACCGATGCGGCCCCCTATTTCCGGGTGTTCAGCCCGATTCGTCAAAGCCAGCGATTTGATCCGGAAGGCCACTTTATCCGTCGGTATATCCCGGAATTGGCAGCGCTGGATGGACGCTCAATTCATGAGCCCTGGAAGGTGGCACAAAAGGTGTCGGATTATCCGGCGCCGATAGTGGACCATATCGGTGTTAAGGACAGGGTCAGCGAGGCCTTTCGAGCAGCCCGGGATATTTTGGAGTCATGATGAAGAAGATAGCAGTAGTTGGTGCAGGTATTAGCGGGCTGACAGCGGCATGGGTGTTGGGCCGCGATCATGAGGTAGTGGTGTTTGAAGCCGACGCACGTATTGGTGGGCATACCTGTACAGTGCCGGTAAAAGATGGTGCCACGGAGCAGCAGGTGGATGTTGGCTTTATTGTTTTTAATAATCGTACCTACCCTAATTTCGAGAAGCTGCTGGGACAGCTGGGGGTTGGTCGTCAGCCAGCGGAAATGGGTTTTGCTATTAGTTGCGAGCGCACTGGTGTGGAGTATTGCGGTGATGGGCTTGGTGGGCTGTTTGCCCAGAAGCGTAATCTACTGTCGCCATCCCACTGGCGAATGATTCTGGATATTCTTCGCTTTAATCGTAGCGCATCAGCACTTTTGAATACGGAAGCAGGGGAGCTGCCGCTAGGAGAGTATCTGCGGCAGGAAGGTTATAGCCGGGCATTCCTGGACCACTATATTCTGCCCATGGGAGGAGCCATCTGGTCCTGCAGCGACAAGGATATGGAAGCTTTCCCTGCGAAGTTCTTTGTCCGTTTCTTCGATAACCATGGCTTGTTGACCATTAATAACCGGCCGCAGTGGTATGTGGTGCCTGGGGGATCAACCCGCTACGTGGAGAAACTGCTGGCTGAACTCAAGGCAGATGTTCGTGCGGCCACTCCGGTGCTGGAGGTCAGTCGTCAGGAGCAGGGTGTTACGATCCGTAGCTCCTCTGGAGTGGAAAATTTTGACGAGGTGATTTTTGCCTGCCACAGTGATCAGGCTTTGGCGCTATTGGCGGATGCCAACATGGATGAAAAGCAGCTGCTTGGCAATATTCCTTATCAAAACAATGAGGTGGTATTACACACGGATACTCGTTTGCTGCCTCGTTCCCGTCGCGCCTGGTCCAGCTGGAATGCACTGTTGCCCAAGGTGCGCGGCGACCGTGTTCAGGTGACTTACAACATGAATATTCTGCAAGGCATTAAGTCCGAGCAGACATGGTGCGTCACTCTTAACGCCACCGACCGTATTGACCCTCAGAAAATCGTACGCCGTTTTAATTTTAGCCATCCTCTGTTTACCCAAGAGGGGATGGCTAGCCGCGGTGCGTTGTTGGAAAAGATTAATGGTAATCAGCACACTTGGTTCTGTGGCGCCTGGTGTCGTAATGGGTTCCATGAAGACGGTGTAGTGTCGGCCCTTAACGTGGCGGCCGGTTTCGGGGCCGAGTTATGATTTCAGAGCATGCCCTATATACCGGTAAGGTTTGGCATCGGCGCCAGACACCGGTGGTGCATGAGTTCGGTTATCCGTTCTGGTGGCTATGGGTCAACCTGGATGATATTGACGGGCTACTGGAGCGCCATCGCTCTTGGGGGCGGCGCTGGCACTTGGTGACTCTGCGTGATGAGGATTATCTCGATAAGCGACCTGGTCTTTTGAGTCAGCGGGTACGCCATAAGGCGCTTTCGCTAGGGCTGGACTGGGAGGGTGGCCAGGTTTGCATGCTCTCCCAGCCGCGGATGTATGGCTGGCTGTTTAATCCGATTTCATTGTACTGGCACTTCGCTCCGGGTTCTCAAACCCCCGATAGCGTGCTGGCCGAGGTCCATAATACTCCCTGGCATGAACAGCATTGGTATCCCCTGATATTACAGCCCGGGAGGGACGGCTCGTTCTCCTGCGAACATGAGAAGGCTTTTCATGTATCCCCGTTTATGGGTATGGATATGTGCTATCAGTGGTCATTTTCACTTGATAATCGCGCTCTTGACGTCACCATTCGTAATGTTGCCCATGGTGAACAGCTATTTGCGGCTGGTGTGAAAATGCATAGGAAACAAGCCGATATGGAGAATATGGGCTTGGTTTTACGTGAATACGGTGCGCAGGGTATGAAAACCAGTGCAGCCATTTATGCCCACGCATGGCGGCTCTGGCGTAAAGGCGTGTCGTTTCATGGTCACCCGGGAACAGGCCGCTGACTTTGCTTGTAGTAAGCTTCAAGGTGAACAGCTTTGGAGTGAACGACGTAACGCAGCAAGCGCTAGACAGCATGTAGCACGTAACAGGCAGTAACAGGACATGATCGGACAGGGGTAAACATGCTTGACGTAGATAAACGTGTCTCAGTAGAGCGGCCTGCCATGCTGGAGCAGCAGGCGCGCCGTTTTGTGTTGGCGGCTCTCGCTAAATTTCCGATGGGACGGCTGGTGATTACCGAGCCGGATGGCAATATCGAAACCCTCGGGTCTGCAGATCCTGAAGCCAATATCACCATTCGCGATTGGCGCACCTATCGAATGATGTTAACCGGTGGTGCGCTCGGAGCGGCCGAGGCATTCATGGAAGATATGTGGCGCAGCGATGATCTGGTGGGGGTTATTCGCTACTTCGCAGCCAATGTCGAACCTATGAGAAGTGTCGAAGGGCCATCCCGTAAATTAGCGCAACCGTTTCTGTCTGCTTTGCATGTGCTAAATCGGAATTCTGTTCAGGGATCCAAGCGCAATATTTCCGCTCACTACGACTTGGGCAATGATTTTTTCAAGCTATTTCTTGATCGTCAGATGATGTATTCCAGTGCGATTTACCCCCGCGCGGACTCCCCGCTTGATGAAGCCGCCTTACATAAACTTGATGTAGTATGCCAGAAGCTACACCTTCAACCCCATCACCACTTGTTGGAAATAGGCACTGGCTGGGGAGGTATGGCTATCCATGCCGCGCGGCACTATGGCTGCCGGGTAACCACCACAACTATTTCTCGTGAACAATACCAGCATGCCTTGCAACGAGTGCAGGAAGAGGGGCTGGAAGATCGTATCACGGTGCTTGATCAGGATTACCGATTGCTGGACGGTCGCTATGATCGCGTCGTTTCCATTGAAATGATTGAAGCAGTAGGGCATCAGTATTTACGTGAATATTTTTCTCAGTTGGATCGGCTGCTAACGGATGATGGCTTGCTGTTACTGCAGGCCATTACGGTGCCGCATCAGCGTTATGAGTATGCCCTGAAAAGCATTGATTTTATCAAGCGCTATATTTTTCCTGGTGGTTTCCTGCCATCCCTTCAGGTGATGTGCCGTCAACTTGGTGATCATACCCGCTTGTCCCCCACAGCAGTGGAAGATATCGGTCTGGATTATGCCCGAACACTAGCGGACTGGCGTGCCCGGTTTTTGACTGCGCGGGAGCAAATTACTGCCATGGGTTTTGATCAACGGTTTCAGCGCATGTGGGACTACTACCTGTGCTATTGCGAAGGGGCGTTTCGTGAGCGCGCCATTAGTACCGTCCAGTTAGTTGCCGCTGCCCCCGGCTGGCGTCCTTGAGGGGCCGTTTCAGCCCTCGGATCCTGCATCAGAGGGCTGAAACCCGGTCGCTTTTATAATTTCCGCTTCCCTCCCATTCCCGCCTCGCTGACAATACAGAGAACACTGATTCAATCAGGATGGAACTCAATTCAGGACGACACTCAATGCGGACCCTGTTGCTGGCTCTCGGACTTTGTTTCATGGCGACCATCGTGGCAGCCTCGGAAGGCGGCACATTGATTGCCAATACTCCCCTGTACGATCGACCCAATGGTGAAGTGAAAGGCAGTTTGCTGGCTAATACGCTGGTGGAGGTGGGTGAGCGGCAGGGTGGCTGGTATGCCGTTTCCGCATCTGGTGGGCGTCAGGGCTGGGTTCGTATCGGTAGCGTTCGTCTTGCCGGGGAGGCGGAGTCCGAATCAATGCTTTCCGGGTTTCTCTCTTGGCTGAACCAGCCTCGCTCGTCAGCCACGGGCAACAGCACAACGGCAGGTATTCGCGGTCTGGACGCAGGTGATATTAATGCCGCCGCTGCAAACTATGATGCGGTTGAGCGTATGGAGCGTTGGCGTGTAACACCGGCGGCTGCGCGTCGCCATGCCGAGATGTTGCCGCTACGGGAAAGGTCGGTACCTCCATTGGCCGACCGGAAATAAGGGGGCGTGCGCATGCGTAATAGCGTCATTATTCTGTTGTTCACATTGTCTCTGTCGGCTTGCAACACATTTGATCTTGAACAGCTGGGCACTGTTAGCACGACGCTGCAGCGGGCCTTCGTGCCGGCGACAGCATCGGAGGAGCAAGAGATCGGCCGGGAGGCAGCGGCGATTCTATTGGGCGCAGCCCCTTTGCTGGATAACCCGAAAATTCAGGCATACGTTAATCGGGTGGGCCTTTGGATCGCCTTGCAGAGTGAGCGCCCGGATATTCCCTGGCGATTTGCAGTGCTGGATGACCCGGATATCAATGCGTTTGCGGCGCCTGGGGGCTATATTTTTATTACTACCGGACTGTTATTGCGTTTGCAGAATGAAGCAGAGCTTGCCGGTGTATTGGCCCATGAGATTGCCCATGTGATTGCGAGTCATCATCTTGATGCCATTCGTAAAGAAGCGCGTTTGTCGCTGGCGGGAATGGCTGCCGGGGCGGCATTGCGAGAAAAGGGCCAAGACCCGGAGCAACTTAAGGCTCTGGCTGGCGGAGCCAGGCTTATTTATAGCCGGGGATTGGAGCGGAGCGATGAGTATGAAGCTGACCGGCTCGGTGTGGTACTGGCCGCCAAGGCGGGTTATGACCCCTATGGCCTGGTCTCCGTATTACAGGCGCTGGAGCGAATGAATCCGCAAGCGTCGGAGCTCGGGTTGTTGATGAAAACGCACCCCCGCCCACAGGACCGTATAGCCCGCCTTGACCGAAGTATGCGGGGCCCGCTGGACGGAATGTCTGGATTTCAGCTTGGGGAGGCGCGTTTTCGTCAACAGCTGAGCGAACTGGTCGGCCCCTGAGGTGGCGCTCCATGTTAGTATTTGCACCCCGCGAGAGTCTGACAGCGGGTCAGGCAAGATACCCTATGATCGGCAGGAAGCCGCTTGATTCCAGGCAAGAGAATGACTGCAGAAGCCATTGAACTGGTACGCCAACACCTTGACCGCGCTATCGCGGCGGATATTCCCGATGAGCAGCGGCGCCTGTCCTTGCGGGGCCGAATTGGGGAGTTGCTAAAAGCCCGTAATGCGGTGTTGGTCGCGCATTACTACACAGACCCTGAAATTCAATCGCTGGCCGAAGAAACCGGTGGTTGCGTTTCTGACTCTCTGGAAATGGCCCGGTTTGGCAAGGACAGCAGCGCTGAAACACTGGTGGTTGCCGGCGTCCGGTTTATGGGAGAAACGGCAAAAATTTTAAGCCCGGAGAAACGGGTGTTGATGCCGACACTGGAGGCGACCTGTTCACTGGATATCGGTTGCCCGGTGGAAGAGTTCTCGGCGTTTTGTGATCAGCACCCCGATCGTACCGTCGTTGTTTATGCCAATACGTCTGCGGCAGTGAAAGCGCGTGCCGATTGGGTCGTGACTTCCAGTATTGCTGTGGAGCTTATTGAACATCTGGATCGTCAGGGAGAAAAAATCCTGTGGGCGCCGGACCAGCATCTGGGGCATTACGTGCAGCAGAAAACCGGTGCTGATGTGTTGTGCTGGGACGGAGCCTGTATTGTCCATGAAGAGTTCAAATCCAGAGCATTGCTGGATATGAAAGCAGCCCATCCACAGGCAGCTATTCTGGTGCACCCGGAGTCGCCGGCGGCGGTGGTGGCCGTGGCGGATGTGGTGGGCTCAACCTCGCAGTTGATTCGTGCTGCGGTAGAGATGCCGAACAGTTCGTTTATTGTTGCAACGGATCGTGGCATTTTTTACAAGATGCGGCAGTTGGCGCCGGGTAAAACGTTTATGGAAGCGCCTACGGCGGGCAGCGGCGCCGCCTGTCGTAGTTGTGCCCACTGCCCCTGGATGGCCATGAACGGGCTTGAAAACCTGTGTCAGGTGCTGGAAGACGATGATGGTGCGGGTCAGGAAATAAAGGTGGACCCGGAGCTGGGTCGTCGCGCCATGGTGCCGCTGGAAAGGATGCTGGCTTTTAGCCGGTCGCTTAAACCCTGATTGCCGAAGCGTCTCTGTGCGTCAGAAGCGTTCTTTGGACTCCGCGTCCATTTCCCGCACCCGTGCCTTGATTCTGCTATGCAGAGGAAAGTTTTCCTTGCTGTGGTTCAGGGCATAGCCTAATTGTTCTTTGCCTCGATCGTCTCGACCACTCAGGAAAAGCACTTCGCCGCGGGCCATATGTGCCAGAGCCAATTGATTATTGTGGCCCCAGGCATCTGCGGCAAGACGCCATAGCGCTACGTCCTGAGGTCTCTGGCGCAGTAGTGGTGTTAGTAATTCGCTAGCTTCTGCGTGCTGACCAGCGCGAATTTTATTGTTAGCCAGCATAACGGAAATGGCGTAATTCCCCGGCATCAATCTGGAGAGTTCGGTGAGCTGTATGATGGCTTCATCGTACCGTTGCTGGTGCTGGGCAAGCTCGGCGTCAACGATGCGATACCAGAGTTGATCGGGGAATCGTTGTCGCAGACGGTCAATAGTCAGGCCAGCGAGGGGGTAGTCTTTGGCTCGTATTGCAGAAATAGCCAGACCATAACCTGCTGCCTGTTGTTGCAGGCTGTTGCCATCGCGGTACTGGCTTCGAAAATGGGCCATAGCTTGTTGCGGGTCACTAAAATAGCCCGCCATGAGTCGTGCTCTAACCAAGTGGAAAACGGCGGATTCCGTTGCGTTACCTGCGGGCAGTGCGCTGGCTCTGGCTCGGCTGTCGGCGATGCGTTCTTCGGTGATTGGGTGGGTTGACAGGAATTCCAGCGGTCGACCCGCAAATTGACGGTTACGTTGCAGGCGTTCGAAAAAGCGGGGCATTGCCTGCGGGTCCATCCCGGCATTGACCAGAGTCTGCATGCCGACACGGTCAGCCTCCCGCTCATGATGGCGGGAATAGGCAAGCTGCTGTTGTATAACGGCAGCCTGGCTGGCCATTAACCCCGCCATTCCTGCGTCGCCGTCCCCGGCAATCGCTACCGCAATACTGGCTAGCATTGCCGCCAGCATCGCCCGATTCAGCCGTTGACTGTCAGCGTAGCGACGTACGAAATGGCGCTGGCTAATATGGGCAATCTCATGGGCGATGACGGCGGCGACTTCGTCCTCCTGATGCGCATTGGTAATCAGGCCCGCGTTCATGCCGACAACACCACCGGGAACTGCAAATGCGTTGATATCAGGGCTGTTGATCACCACGATCGCCAGATCCGGTGCTTTCAGGTCACTGTGAGAGGCCAGTCGGTAGACCAGATGTTCCACATACTCCTGCACCAGCGGATCGTCCAGCACCGGAACCTGAGCCCGCAACTGGCGCAACCAGGCTCGACCCATGCGGTACTCTTGATCTGGGCTGATCAGGCCGCCGGCGGGGTCGCCGAGCTCCGGCAAGGGGGCAACCTCCGCCGCCCGCAGGGTTGCAGGGGAAAGAGCCAATAGCAACAGAATCAGAATAGCCGGCAACGTTTTTCTCTCGTTAGTGTCTCTTGTCACTGTTATGCGAGCGGTCCTGCTACGGTGCTCCATCAGTTTATCAGTATGATGTCGTGTTCTGGTAAGATTCGGCCATGTCGTCGATATCTTATTCTGATTGCTCTGCTGATGCTCCGCTGGTGTTGGACCTGCGTGAGCTCCGCTGCCCTATGCCTTTGTTGAAGACGCGGCAACAGCTTCGTCAGCTATCTCCGGGGCAGCGGCTAAAGGTGCTGGCGTCTGATCCGGGTTCCGCTCGGGACATCCCGGCATGGTTGAGACACACAGGACATCAGCTGGTTCAATCGACCCAGCAATCGGACGTTTTTGAATTCTTGATTTTGGTGCAGGAAGAAAAGAAATGATGGACGTTTTACGTAGCTTGTTTCGTCGCTACTTTTCCGATGAGCAGGCCGTTTATCTGTTTCTGGTGCTGGCGGGTGGGCTGCTGGTCATTCTGCTGTTCGGTAAAATGCTGGCGCCGGTATTGGCGGCGCTGGTTATTGCTTATTTGATGCAGGGGTTAATTAGCAGCTTGCAGCAAAGAGGAGTGGGGGGAGTCTGGGCTTTCTCTTGCGTGTATTTGTTGTTTCTCTCGTTATTACTGGTATCGCTGGTTCTGTTGCTTCCCATGGTCTGGAAGCAGACCCTTGCGCTGGTTCAGGTGCAGCTGCCGAATTTGCTGGCAAGTACCGAGGCATGGCTAAGACAGCTGCCCTCGCAGTACCCGGATGTCATTACACCTGCTCAAGTTGAGCAACTGGTTGCCGGGCTGCGTAATGAGCTGGCGGATTTCGGTCATAGCGTTGTGACGTTGTCGCTAGGTTTGATTCCTGGAGTCCTCGATGTAATGATTTTTCTGGTGTTGTTGCCGTTACTGGTGTTCTTTTTCCTCAAGGATAAAAAACTACTGCAGGAGGGCATGACTAAGTTCTTGCCCGCCCGGCGACATGTGCTTGCCGGTGTTTGGCAGGAAATGGATGGGCAGATCGCTAACTATATTCGTGGTAAAGCATTGGAAATCGTTATCGTTGGGGTGACCACCTATATTGTGTTCGCCCTGATGGGGGTGAAGTACTCCTTGCTGCTGGCGGTGTTTGTCGGCCTTTCCGTGGTGGTGCCTTATGTTGGCGCCACAGTAGTAACACTGCCAGTCATGGCTGTGGCTTGGGTGCAGTTCGGTTGGGGTGGTGAGTTTGCCATGGTAATGCTTGCCTATGGCCTGATTCAGTTTGTCGATGGCAATATCCTGGTGCCCCTGTTGTTTTCGGAGGCGGTTAACCTTCATCCGGTGGTGATTATTACTGCGATTCTTTTTTTCGGCGGGCTTTGGGGTTTTTGGGGGGTGTTTTTCGCCATTCCCCTGGCAACCCTTATCAAGGCGGTAATACGAGCCTGGCCTAATGAGGAGGTTGTTTTACCAGGTAGCCCGTAGCCG
>PGZG01000200.1 GCA_002840115.1 Gammaproteobacteria bacterium HGW-Gammaproteobacteria-14
TAGCCAGTTATATCCGCCACTTTTTTGCCGAGTCCCATAATCTGGATGTTATCGCGTCGTTACGAGCGGCAGGGGTGGAGCCCTCGGAGAGCGCACCGCAGCGACCGGAAACCTTGCCGTTACATGGTCAAACCTGGGTGCTGACCGGAACTCTGTCCAAACTCACTCGAGATCAGGCGAAGCAGTCTTTGCAGCAGCTTGGCGCTAAAGTGGCGGGTAGTGTGTCAGCGAAAACCACGGTGGTCGTTGCCGGTGAAGCGGCGGGCTCGAAACTGGAGAAGGCGCAATCACTGAATATCGACATTCGCGATGAAGACGCACTACTGGCATTATTGGCGGAACATGGTATTGAGGTAACGTTCTGATGCGGCTGCTGTTGCTTTCTCTGGTGCTTTTTCTGACCGCCTGCGCAAGCCAACCTTCCAATATTGATAACGCCTGCGTCATTTATGACGAAAAGGGTGGGTTGTTTAATAACTGGTATCGCTACAGTAAGCGGGTTGAGCGAGAATTTGGTGTGCCCCCCCATGTGTTAATGGCAACGATCTGGAAAGAGTCTGCCTTTCAGGCCCGTGCCCGGCCGCCGCGCAAGAAATACCTCGGCTTTATTCCTGGTCCTCGTCCATCCAATGCCTATGGTTATCCGCAAGCCTTGAATTCCACCTGGGGCTGGTATCGAAAAGAAACCGGGCGTTCCCGTGCCAAGCGCAACAAGTTTAAACATGCTATTCATTTTGTTGGCTGGTATCACGATCAGAGTCATCGTCGCAATAATGTGGCCAAAACGGATACCTATAATCTTTATCTGAACTATTATTTGGGGCATGGTGGGTTCGCTCGCGGGGCGGCGGCTAACAATGCCTTTGCCCGTGATGCGGCGCGACGCACTGCGCAGCGAGCGGAGCTTTACCGGTCCCAGATTGCACGTTGCCGTGGCTGACAGGATGATGTCTTTTGGATACTGAATCGATTGTTTATGGTTGCATCAAGCATTTGCCGGTGGGCTCGTTGGCCCAGCGACGAACCAGCTGCCGCCATAACCGCGCGGCGATTCTCAGTTTACCGACGGCAGATGGCTGGCCGTTTTTATGCCGGGAAATGTTTTCCGTGCCCGGGGAAGATTTAATGGGCGGCACTTATCACACACAAGTGATTCACTTCGGTATGTCCTACCGAGCGGTGGAGTATGAGTGGGAGCACTGGATCAGTAAGTTTGAATCCTTGTTGCGCGGTATGTACTGGGTGAATGCAGTGGTGCATCTGGAAACCGAGCTGGCCGGACATCATACCTTCATATGGGATAGTGCGGACGGCTGCCATGAACCGAGTCAGGAGCCATTACGGGTACGCTGTGAGTGGGCCCGTGAAGGCTCCATCGCGTGATCGTACCCTGGCGCGATATTCCGGCAGATACCCTGAATAACCTCCTCGAGGAGTTCGTTACCCGGGATGGCACGGATTATGGTGAAATCGAAGTGTCACTGATAACCCGAGTCACTCAAGTGCGCGAGCAATTAAAACGTGGTCGAGTGGTTATCTGGTTTGATGAGGTGACGGAATCGATTTCACTTTTTGACGTCGACAGCATTCCTGACGTTGACGGGATTCCTGATGAGGACAATCATTCGGAAAGGTGATTCCTCTCAGAAAGATTGCCCTCAGAAAGGTCATGCTTAGGAAGTGCTGCAGGCATACCTTAAATAATCCGTACCAGCAAGTGAGCAGCCAGCCCCAGCATCACTAGCCAGGTTAATACGACGCCCAGCTGACGAACCCGGTTAACCGCTCTGGGCCGCATTAACCCCAATGGGTGTATCACCCGCGCCAGCACAAACGTCGCTCCATAGCCATGGATGGCCAGTGCAGAAGCGCCGTGCATTTCCAGTAATGCCAAACCGATAACCACCAGCGGAATATGTTCGCTGGCATTGCCGTGGGCACGAATCGCAGCATTGAGGTCACGGTTGCCACCGTCACCGAAAGAGACTTTGGCCTTAAGCCGCCAGCGGACCACATTGATGGCCAGCGCTAGCATCAGCAGCAGTAACAGGGCGGTATAAAAAGCAGTAATAACAGGCATAACAACCTCTCTCGTTAACGGTGTCTCAGCATAAACCGTGACGGGCTCAGAGCGTCAAGCATTTCCCGGTCAACAGCGGCGGGCAGGCCGGCAATCCCGTTGGCAATCAGTTCGGCGCACAGTGGCGTACCGGTAATGCCCCGGCTGCCATGGGCAATGCTGCACCACAGTCCTTCGCTGATCTTCCCCGCTAACGGCAGAAAATCCGTGCTTTGGCAGCGAAACCCGACCCGTCGGGAGTCCAGTTCAATGTTGTTGCCGCCTAGCGCTTGCCAGTGTTCCGGTAGGTTGCGTTTCAGCTCTTCAAGATTGGCGCGGTCATCCTGATCATCTGCTGCCGGGTCATGACGATGCAAATCAAAACTGGCACCCACACAGTGAAGGCCTTGTATTGCCGGTGTCAGGTAGCCGCTGTGACAAAATGCCTGACGCCAACCGGACGAGGCGGGTTGTGCTCGTACATGGCTGACCTGGCCACGGATACGTTTTAGTTTTACCGCCTCAATGGTGTGTAATTGCAAGGCATCAAAACTGTTGGCAAGTACGACATGGGGAGCCTGATCCATTTCACGTCCCTGATCGTCCATGATGGCCCAGAGAGTGTTTTGCGAATCGGGAGTCTGATGGGTCGCAGGTAGATTCTGTTTAGAAGCGTCACGCCGAATAAGTCCGGCAATACTGTCTTGCTGCAGGGTAATCAGCGGGTGATTCAGCAGGTGTTCGCACCAGCGTTGCGGAGCAATATAGCCACCAGCGACAAAGTTCAGCGTGCTTTCCGGCCAGCCTGGTGCGGCCTTCACTACGGAGTCTGGCCAGAAACCACTGTTTAGCGCAGTGTGGGCTTTTTCCCGGTGACGCAGATCCTTGGGTAACTGGATGACTCCCTCAAGGGCGCCTTGATCCGGGCTGGCAGGAAATTGATAGCGTGCCAACCAATGCAGGGCATGCAGATAGCTTTGCTGGTAAAAACGGTTCTGTGCCGTCGGATGGCCGCTGGGTGTTGTGTAAACCACACCGGCAAGATTCCCGGAAGCTCCGTTGGCGATACCCTGAGGGTCGTAAATGGTGACCGGGATATTCAGTTCGGCCAGCGCTCTGGCGCAGGTGGCTCCGGCCAAACCTGCGCCAATCACGATAACTTTGGCCGGAGTAGCGAGCAGGGCATCGTGACGTTTTGCGGTGCGGTAATGCCCGATCAGCATTTCCCGTTTCCGTCCATAGCCGGGGATGCGAGACATATCGAATCCCTCGGCCTGCAATCCACGTCGTACAAAGCCAGCGGCGTGGCGGCGCC
>PGZG01000008.1 GCA_002840115.1 Gammaproteobacteria bacterium HGW-Gammaproteobacteria-14
AGTTCACACAGGCGTGGGGCCGCATTGCCCTCGTCGTCAGTGATCAGGTCCATCAGTAGCACGCCGTCAAAGCAGCCATAGGGTTTGGGGACCCGCACGCCGGCGGCGTCGAGCCGGTACAGAGCTTCTACTTCAGCGTTATGCCAACTGTCTTCCAGAGCCTTCTTGCCAAATTTCGAACCGCGCTCCATGGCGCGGGCATCGCGACTGTTGCGGGTCTTGCGGCCCTCCCGGTAAACGGCAGCCTGTTTGAAACTGCGTTGCTCGGCATCTTTGTAGACTTTCGCGGCGCGGACTTCTTCACCGCAGCGCACCAGATAGACGCTCGCTTCCTTGCCGCTTTTTAGCTGCACAAGCACTTCGTCGATCAGGCCTTCTTCCTGCAACGGCAGCAGGCGTTTAGGCGTTTTCACTCGAAAGCTCCTCCGTAATGTGGCTCAAGCCTGTTGTGAATCAAGATAGTTGAGGGGCACTGCGGTCGAATCTATCACTTTGCGCATTACAAAGCTGGAGTGAACACCGCTGACACCGTCAATGCGAGTGATCTTGCCCAGCAGAAATTGTTGGTAGGCATCCATATCCGGAACCACCACCTTAAGCTGGTAGTCGGCATCCTGACCGGTGACCAGATAACAGTACTGCACTTCCGGAAAACCGCGCACTGTACTCTCAAAGTTCTCGAAACGCTCGGGGGTGTGGCGGTCCATGCTGATTTGCAGAATAACAGTGAGATCCAGCCCCAGTGCCTTTTGGTTGAGTAGCGTGGTGCGGCCGCTGATGATGCCGGCCTCTTCCAGCGCTTTTACCCGCCGCGAGCAGGGCGACGCGGATAGGCCAACCCGTTCTGCCAGCTCCTGATTGGTCAGGCTGCCGTCGACCTGCAGAGCCTCCAGTATCTGGCGGTCATAGCGGTCCAGCCGGTGCGATGGCTTGTGCTGCCTCGCTTTATGGGTTGTCTGGTGCGCCGATTTTGGCATTTTGGCAATTTCCTGCTGTTTTTTATAATTTTACGGCAATAATTAACCGTATATGGCCCAATTTACGTGAAATTTGCAAGCACATTGCGCGGGTTATTGCCCAGAATGTGTCCTGTCGCCGTTGGAGTATCACAAGTAAGTCAGCGGTTCGGCCTGCCAGGTGCTCACAAGGGATCTGGCCAGCCGCCAATATCGGGCCCCGACACCACCCGGCGGGGCCCGCCACTTTTCAGGAGACCAGCATGGCATTCGACCACCGCAAATACCGCCCCTATGCCCCGATAGCCAAGCGCGACCGTCGCTGGCCGAATCAGGTGATCCGCCACGCCCCGGACTGGTGTGCGGTGGATCTCCGGGACGGCAATCAGGCGCTGGTCAAGCCTATGTCGGTGGTGCAGAAGAAAAAACTGTTCCAGTTGCTGGTGGATATCGGCTTCAAGGAAATCGAGGTGGGCTTTCCGGCGGCCAGCCAGACCGACTTTGATTTTGTTCGGGCGCTGATTGAGGAAAACCGTATTCCTGATGGTGTCACCGTGCAGGTGTTGACCCAGGCCCGTGAAGATCTGATTGCGCGCAGTTTTGAAAGCCTGAAAGGCGCAAAAAGCGCAGTGATGCATGTCTACAATTCTACCTCCACGGTGCAGCGCGAGCAGGTGTTTGGTCTGGACCGTGACGGCATCAAGCACATTGCCATTCGGGGTGCCGAGTGGGTCAAACAGTATGCGGCACAGTACCCGGAAACCGACTGGACCTTTCAGTATTCGCCGGAGTCTTTTACCGGTACGGAAATCGATTACGCGGTTGAAGTGATCGATGCGGTGAACCATGTCTGGCAGCCACAAGCGGGCCAGAAGGTGGTGATTAATCTGCCAGCGACGGTGGAGATGAGCACGCCAAATGTATTTGCCGATATGGTCGAAACCGTGATCGATACCATGCAGCAGCGTCAGCATGTGCGTATCAGTTTGCATACCCACAATGATCGTGGCTGTGCCGTGGCCGCTGCCGAGCTGGGTGTGATGGCGGGCGCGGATCGTATCGAAGGCACGTTGCTGGGCAATGGCGAGCGCACTGGCAATATGGACTTGATTACCATGGCGATGAATGTCTATTCCCAGGGTATTGATCCGCAGCTGGATTTTTCGCGGATGAAAGATATTGTTGAGGTGGTGCAGGAGGTGACTGATATTCGGATGCACCCGCGTCACCCCTATGCCGGTGAATTTGTCTATGCGGCATTTTCCGGCAGCCATCAGGATGCGATTCGTAAATGTCTGGCGCGTTATAACGAAGGCAATATCTGGGAAGTGGCTTATTTGCCGATTGATCCCGCTGATGTTGGTCGTCGTTACGAGGAAGTGGTGAGGATCAATTCACAGTCCGGCAAAGGAGGGGTGGTACATGTGCTGGAGCGTGATTATGGCATTACTCTGCCGCGTTGGCTGCAGATGGAATTTTCGAAAATTGTGCAGCGCGAAGCGGAGGTCGATGGTGGCGAGATCAATGGCGCGCGTATTCACCAGTTGTTCAATCAACACTATCTGACTATCAACGATGGCTGGAAACTGCAGGGCTACGATCTGCATCGCAGTGGTGATGTGGTGGAAGCCAAGCTGTCGGTGGGCGGCCCCGGCAAACCCACCCGTGCGTTAATTGCCAAGGGCAGTGGTGCCATGTCAGCGCTGGTCAACTCACTGGCAGTGGAGTTGGGTATTGATATTCGGGTGGAGTCGTTTGACGAATTCTCCCTCGGCGATAATACGGCCTCCAATGCACTGGCCTGTGTGCGCATGCAGGTTGATGGGCAAATGGTGAGCGCTGCGGCGCTGGCGGATGACACCACCTCGGCGGCACTGCAGGCGGTACTGAATGCGGCCTCCCGTATCGCGGTTACCAAGGGAGCCCGGCTTACGGGCTGATCGTGAGTGTGCTAAACAGGCGTGCAGGATTGCTGCTCCTGCGCGCTACTGGTTATTATGCAGCGGCTTTATCATGGAGATAGGCCGTGCGACCTTTGGTAATCGGAATAACCACGACAGTATTGTTGTTGCTTAATACCCTCCTGCTTATCGGTCCTTTAATGCTGCTGGCCCTCCTCAAGCTGCTGATGCCCAGCCGCCGATCCCGTGCGTTCATGTCTCGCGCTGTAATGTGGGTAGCGGAAACCTGGGCGGAAGGGTGTAAAAAAATCTTTGCACTGATGACGCCCACCCATTGGGAGATCAGTGGTGCGGAGAGGCTCCGCCGTGATGCTTCCTATCTGGTTGTTAGCAACCATCAAAGTTGGGTGGATATCCCGGCTTTGTTACAGGCATTTAATCGCAAAACGCCGTACTTCAAATTTTTCCTGAAAAAAGAGCTGATCTGGGTGCCGTTTCTCGGGTTGGCATTCTGGGCGCTGGACTATCCCTTCATGAAGCGCTATTCGAGGGAGCTATTGGCCCGTCGCCCGGAGCTTAAAGGGCAGGACCTTGCTATTACCCGCGCGGCCTGCGAGAAGTTCCGTGATTTGCCCGTGACTATTGTTAACTATCTTGAGGGAACTCGTTTCACTCCTGCCAAGCAGGCGAAGCAACAGTCCCCTTATCGCTACTTGTTAAAGCCCAAATCTGGAGGCATTGCTTTTGTGTTGGCGGCGCTGGGTGAGCAGATTGATGCTTTACTGGATGTGACGGTGGTGTATGACAACGGTCAGGCACCGGGTTTCTGGGCGCTGCTGTCGGGGCAGGTGGATCGCGTGCGGGTGGATATTTGCATTCGTGATCTGGACCCGGCGTTATGGCAGGGGGATTATGAGAACGACCCTGTGTTCCGCCAGTTTATGCACCGCTGGATAGCGCAGTTATGGCAAGAAAAAGATGCACGGATTCATTCACTATTGAATGAACGGTCAACCGGCGCTTGAATAACTCGTCTTGAATGATAGCTTTGCATCAGTTCAACGTTTTTTCCAAGTGCTGCAATATTGTATTCATCAGCGGCTGCGTTGATTGAAATCGATTTTGATCACTGGCCATTTCTGTGGGCGTCTGTATCCACTGACCTTTCCCGGGGTCCTGATTGCAGTCAGCACACAAGTCGGCCAATCCTTGCTCTGTGGTTTCCAAGTGAAACTGTAACCCCAGAACCTTATCCGCGAGCAGGAATGCCTGATTCTCACAAGCTTCACTGCGGCATAGGTGTATGGCATCTGTGGGAATAGCAAAGGTGTCACCGTGCCAATGAAATACCGTGGGCCGTGATGCAAACACGTTGGCCAGCGGGTGATCGGTTGCGGCACTCACCGGGAACCAGCCGATTTCCACCTCACGGTTGCGGGTAACGGCGGCGCCCATTACATGGGCAATCAACTGCGCGCCGAGGCAGATGCCGAGCACGGTTTTATGCTCGTCAATGCTGCGGCGTATCAATGCTTTTTCTGCGCTGAGCCAGGGGTATTCGGTTTCATCATGTACCCCCATGGGGCCGCCCATGATGATAAGCCAATCAATAGCGTTGACGTTGGGCGGCGACTCGCCCCGATACAGGCGGGTGTAGTGAACCTCGTGACCCCGTTCTTCAAACCAGGGAGCCATGGCGCCGAGGTCTTCAAACGGAACGTGCTGTAATACCTGAATGCGGGCCATGCTAGAAACTCACTGGTCGGATGTGTTGGGGCGTGCCACAAACTCAGCAAGTGCCGTGCCAGATTCGTTCAGTAAGGTCAGCTGATCGTCCTCTAAATGAAACGCTGTTGTGCTATTGAGTGCAGCATTGAATCGAGCTTCAAGGTCACCCTGATACTGACAGGCCTTTTGTGTCATGGCGATACCGGACAGTGACAGATTGCCTTGTTGCTGCTGGTAGCTACCTTTCAGGTTATTGCATCCCGTATGGCCGTACACGGCACCTTGTTCATTAAATGTAAGATGGGGGCTGCGAGCACCTTCGGTGATTTTTACCGGTTCTCCGGCAAGGCTGCTAAGTTGCCACTCGGTGTTGGTGAGACCGCTACTTGTGGAGGGGCAGTGGTCCGCATCGGATATCCGAATCAATTGGTCTGCTACGAAATGGGGCAGGATGGTGCCTTCCTCCATTCCTGGCAACGACTCCACTACACCAATAACTTCCACCAGCAGTAGCTGCATCGGCTCGCGGTTGGATTGCAGGTAAGCGCGTTCAAGCTCAAGCCCTCCCGCGTTAGAGGCCACGGGGAATCGTTCGCCGCTGCCGCAGTCTGTAAACAGAGCTGCATCGGCATAATAAACATACAGCCCCGTACGACTAATGGCGTCCGGGCTCACCGCCGGTTGGGCGCTATGTTCGACCATGGTGGTGAGAGCATCGTTTTCACGGCTATCGTTGTCGGAGCATGCCACCATGCTAACGGAGGTGATGGCTAGCGCCAGAAAACCGAGTATGGGAAAACCAATAGTCATTGGGCGCTGCGATGGTGGGGTCAAAGCCATGATGTTCTCCAGAAAAACTGTGATCGTACGACGTCCTTGCCGTGGTTCAGGTTCCCACAGAATTACATCGCCTGACCAGAAAGTTATAGGTCTGAAAACTCTATATGCCCGAAAGGTTACATGCCACCCAGTTGCATTTGCGGCTGAGCTCTGCTGCAATGCCATCCATGTCTAATACTACTGTATTTCAGCAGCAGGCCCGGGATCGCCTGACCGACCGTGGCGCTCGTATCACCAGAGCGCGTTGCGCTGTGTTGGCGGCGCTGTTGGCGGCAGATCGGCCCTTGTCCCACCATGACCTTGAGCAACAACTGGAAGATCTGTGTGACCGGGTCACCCTGTACCGTGTATTGGCTTGGTTGGTGGATGAAAATCTGGCACATCGGGTTAGTGGAGAAGATCGGGTGTGGCGTTTCAACGCGGATCATCCGAGCGATCATCGATATGGCCATGGTCACGCCCATTTTCATTGCAACGGCTGTGGCGCGGTATTTTGTATGGACGCCAAGGCACGTGTTCCAGCGGTGCCCGATGGCTTTCAACTGGAGGCAGCTGAGCTCATCCTGCGCGGTCTTTGCCGGGAGTGTAGCTGATGAGCGAGCAGCAGCGCCTGCCGGTATTTTTGCTGACGGGGTTTTTGGGTAGCGGCAAAACCACCTTGCTGAATAGTGTGCTACCCGGTTATGCGGACAGCGCACTGGTGATTAACGAACTGGGTGATATCGGCATTGATGACCAGCTGATTGAAGATCGCTCGGTGCCCGTCACTTTGCTTGCAGGCGGTTGCGTTTGTTGCACGGTGCGAGGCTCTCTTGGTAGCACATTACGTAATTTGTGGATGTCCCGGCGGAGTGGCGCGGTGCCCCCATTTTCCCGGGTGATTATCGAAACCACCGGAGCGGCGGACCCATGGGGAGTGGTGGAGTCCCTGATGCGGGACAGTTTTTTGCAGCGCCATTATGCTTTGGCCTCGGTATTGACCACCGTGGATGCGGAGCGGGGGCTTGATGGTTTGCTCGCGTTTCCCGAGGTTATTGAGCAGGTGTTGGTGGCCGATACCCTGTTAATGAGCAGGGCGGATCGAGCATCAGAGTCGCAACTGGAAACGTTGCAGGCAACCCTTTCCCGATTAAATCCGAAAGCCGCCATATTGGCGATTCAACCTGGACAGGTTCCGGATGGATTACTGGATGATCAGGCAGAGACCCGCTGTCGCTATACCGGCCTGACGATTAATGCCGGTGTTTCCCTGGTGCCAAGGGTTGCCGCCGCCGGTGGTATGGCGATGCAGGGAATGGCAGCCACAAAGGCCCACGCTAACAGCACGATTCAGTCAGCCAGCTTGCGGTTGCCTCAGCCGCTGGAGCAATGGCAGCTGATGCGTGCATTAGAGCAATGGCTGGGTGAAAACGCCCGTTATTTGCTCCGCTTTAAAGGCTTGTTTTATATCGCGGGTGAGCCGGGGCCACTGCTGGTGCAGGCAGTAAGTTATGGCATGGATGAGCCACGATTGTTACCCCGTTGGCCGGATGAGGAGCGCAATAGCCGGATGGTGCTGATTATCAATCATGCATCACCGGGGATGGCGCAAGGTTTGCTGGAAAAGCTTGCTGCTCAGCTGAGCGGTTAGGCAGTTTGCAGCAATAAGATAGTGTCCACTTGATTCAGGTGATGCCATGAGCGCAGTTAAAAAAAGCTCGGAAAAAGAAAGCTCAGCGGATGGCCGTTTGCCCGTTACGGTGCTTTCCGGGTTTCTGGGTGCAGGAAAGACAACCCTGCTAAATCATGTGCTGAATAATCGCGAGGGCCGTCGTGTTGCCGTGATTGTGAATGATATGTCAGAAGTGAATGTGGATGCCGAACTGGTTCGTGAGGGTGGCGCCCAATTGTCACGTACCGAAGAACGGCTTGTGGAAATGAGCAACGGCTGTATTTGCTGCACTTTGCGAGAAGACCTTCTTGAAGAAGTGGCGCGGTTGTCCCGCGAGGGTCGGTTTGATTATTTGTTGATTGAATCCACCGGGATTTCCGAGCCACTGCCGGTGGCAGAAACCTTTACCTTTGAAGATGAACAGGGACAGTCGCTCTCATCCATGTCTCGCCTCGATACCATGGTCACTGTGGTGGACGCATTTAATTTCCTGCGGGACTACTCCAGCCAGGATTCTCTCACTGAAAGAGGGGAATCATTAGGAGAAGATGATGATCGGAATGTGGTGGATCTGCTGATTGAGCAAGTTGAGTTCTGTGACGTGCTGGTTATCAGCAAGCCGGATATGGTGAGCGTCGATGAACTTTCCCAGCTGCAGGGGATTCTCAAAAGACTCAACCCGCGGGCCCGGCAGGTGGTAGCGGAGTTCGGCAAGGTTCCTCTGGACAGTATTCTGGACACCGGGCTATTTGATTTTGAAGAAGCGTCGCAGGCGCCGGGCTGGTTAAAAGAGCTGCGTGGTGAGCATACGCCGGAGACTGAAGAGTATGGTATCAGCAGCTTTGTGTACCGGGCGCGCAAGCCGTTCCATCCACAGCGCTTCTGGGATTTGATTCAGCAGGAATGGCCGGGCGTAGTGCGATCCAAGGGTTGGTTCTGGTTGGCGAGCCGTCCCGAGTTTGCCGGGCAGTGGTCCCAGGCCGGCGGAGCCTGTCGCCATGGTCAGGCTGGGCTATGGTGGGTGGCGGTGGACCGTGAGAATTGGCCGGACGATGAAGTATGGCGAGCTGGCATTGAGCGAAAATGGGACGACCTTTGGGGCGACAGGCGTCAGGAAATGGTCATTATCGGTATGCAAATGGATGAACCCGGGCTGTGGGCTAAGCTGGACGCCTGTCTGATTACCGATGAAGAAGTTGCCGAAGGGGTGGAGGCCTGGCTCCAGTATCCCGATCCGTTTTCACCCTGGGGTTATGTTGAAAATCATGACGATGAAGCTTCGTGAGAGGTAAATGATGATAACTCCTATGCGTCTCTTTTTTATGGCTTGCCTGTATCTGAGTGGCACAGTCTATGCCGCTGGAGTCCATGTTCATGGTCAGGGGCAGTTGCAGGTGGCGCTGGAAGGGGCGGGGCTGGATATCCTGCTAACGATTCCGGCCATGGATATGGTGGGTTTTGAGCATCAGCCCTCATCAAGCGCCCACAAGAAAGCGGTAAGATCAGCGCAGCAACGTTTGCAGGATGCATCGGCGGTAGTGTTGCTACCTGCGGAGGCTCGTTGTGAATTGCGATCTGCGGAGGTGAGTAGCGAGTTGTTATCCTCGCTGCAGAATCATAATCATCATGGTCATGGTCATGGTCATAAAGAAAAGCGTGAACATGCATCTAGAAATGACCATGGTCAGAAGGAGCATTCCCACCAGCATAATGATCATCCTCATGCGGATTTTTCCGTCAGCTATCATTATCAATGCGATCGGCCAGATGCTCTGTCGCTTTTAACTCTAGTCCTGTTAGAGGACTTTCCAGCGCTATCATTAAATGCGGAGTTGGTGTCAGACCGTGGTGTTCGCAGTGATGTGCTGACCGCAGCTGCCCCCCGGTTAGTATTGACGCCGGGGCGCTGATGAGCCTGTTGCTGTTGCAGGATATTGTTTTCAGTTGGCCGAAGCAGTTGCAGCCGACAGTACAGCTGCAACGGTTGGAAGTGGCGCCGCAGGAGCGCATTTTTCTGCGTGGTCCCAGTGGCTCGGGGAAAACCACACTGCTATCTCTGATGGCTGGTATCGCAACACCTCAGCATGGCAGCGTTTCTTTTCAGAATCAGGACATTGTGCCATGGTCCGGTTCCCAGCGGGATCGTTGGCGGGCGGATCAGCTGGGTATTGTGTTTCAGTTATTTAATCTTCTGCCCTATTTGTCCGTGCTCGACAATGTACTGCTTAGCGCTCGTTTTTCGACGGCCCGTCGTCAGAGGGCAGAGCAGTCTGGTGGATCCGCCCGGCAGGAAGCAACCCGTCTATTATCCCGTCTTGGCTTGCAGGAAGCATTATGGTCCCGTCCGGCTACCACCTTGTCGGTGGGGCAGCAGCAACGAGTGGCCGTTGCGCGGGCGTTGCTGGGGCGACCGGCATTAGTGCTGGCCGACGAGCCGACCTCCGCCCTTGATGGAGATCATCGGGATCAGTTTATTCAACTGCTAATCGAGGAGGCGGATGCTGCAGGTAGTGCGCTGCTCTTTGTGAGTCATGATATGGCATTGGCGAAACATTTTTCACGCGCTATCGATCTATCAGACATTAACCATGCGCAGCGACAGGGGACTTTTTGATGGCCTTGTTGTCACTTGCCGCTCGAAGTTTGTTGAACCGCTGGGGTACGGCGGTTTTAGTGGTATTGTCGTTGGCGCTGAGCGTTACTTTATTGCTTGGCGTCGAAAGATTGCGAGAGCAGGTGCGAGACAGTTTTGCCAGCACAGTATCCGGTGTTGATTTAATTGTCGGCGCCCGAAGTGGACCCCTGAACTTATTACTTTATAGCGTGTTCCGGATGGGGGAGCCGACGGCGAATGTCAGCTGGAGCAGCGTTAGTGATTTGGCAAACCACCCCTCGGTGGATTGGGTGGTGCCGTTATCTCTGGGTGACTCCCATCGAGGCTTTCGTGTGCTGGGGACGTCTACGGTCTACTTTGATCGTTATCAGTATGGGCGTGGGCAGCAATTGGTATTGGCGCAAGGGAGTCGTTTTGATGACCTGTTTGATGCGGTGCTCGGTGCCAATGTTGCCACTCGACTGGGCTACTCTATCGGTGACGAAATCATTGTTGCCCACGGTGCGGGTGACGTGAGTTTTGTTGAGCATGGTGATAAGCCATTTACGGTTGTCGGTATTTTGGCGCCAACCGGTACGCCAGTGGATAACACTGTCCATGTTTCACTGGAAGCGACTGAAGCGATTCATGCGGATTGGATGGCAGGAGCTCCGGTTCCTGGGATGCGCTTGACGTCAGAGCAAGTTCGGCAACGAGATCTTACTCCCCGGTCGGTGACGGCAGTGATGGTTGGCTTGAAATCCCGGGTTGCGGTTTTTCAGGTGCAGCGGATGGTTAACAATTATCGGGAGGAAGCCTTGATGGCGATTATTCCCGGTGTTGCACTGCACCAGCTATGGAAGATGATGGCCGTGGCAGAGAACGCACTGGCGCTGGTGGCCTGGATGGTATTGTTGGTGGCTTTGGTGGTTATGCTGACGGCCCTGTTAACCGCGCTGAACGAGCGTCGCCGGGAAATGGCAATTCTGCGGGCACTGGGAGCAAGGTCCTGGCAAATATTTGCCCTTATCATTGGTGAGAGCTTGTTGCTGACGTTACTGGGAGTTGTTGCCGGGGTTCTGTTGTTGCAGGGTGTATCCTGGGTGGCGGCACCGTTAGTGTCTGCCCAGCTGGGGCTTGCCTTGAGCATCTGGCCGCCGTCTGCAAAGGAATTTATCCTGATTGGCATCGTCATACTGGCGGGCATGGTGGCCGGACTGTGGCCGGCATGGCGTGCCTACCGACAATCACTGGCCGATGGCCTTGGAACCCGATTGTGATTAGAAAGTTAGCAATGCGTTATATGCCATTGTATTCGTTGTTAGTCGCAGCGCTGAGCTGCCTGTTGCTGATCCATAATGTGGCAGTTGCAGCGGAGCCCCGTCAGTTGGAATGGAATGAATTAGTCCCCGCAGACTGGGAGCCGGCGGGTTTGTTTGAGGAGTTTGCCGGTATCACCGATATCGATGATGGCGATCCTGTGGCGGAAAAAATCATGAACCGCATCCGCGAGGTATGGGATAGCGCACCGCTGGTCGAGTCTCTGGATGGTTTGCGCGTAAAGATTCCCGGCTATGGTGTGCCGCTGGATGGTGATGCGGAACGGGTGCAGAGTTTCCTGTTGGTGCCCTATTTCGGCGCCTGTATCCATACACCGCCACCACCGCGCAATCAGATTGTTCTGGTGACCATGAAGGCAGATGGCGTGCCACTGGATGATGCTTTCGGGGCACTATGGATCACCGGTACTTTAAAAGTAGAGCCTGCGGATACGGAGTACGGACACGCGGGTTACACCCTCGTGGCAGATAAGGCCGAGGTCTTTGCATACTGACGGAGTGGTTTATGGCAGAAACTATTTTTTCAAAAATCATTAAAAAAGAAATTCCGGCGGATATCCTCTATGAGGACGATGAGGCCTTGGCATTTCGCGATATTAACGCTCAGGCGCCGGTGCATTTTCTGGTAATCCCGAAAAAACCGATTCCCAAACTCAGTGATGCTGAGCCGGAAGATCAGTCTTTGTTAGGGCACTTGCTGCTGGTGGCGAATACTGTGGCTAAGCAGGAAGGCCTTACGGATTTTCGCCTCAATGTGAATAACGGCGCGGGTGCCAGCCAAACTGTATTCCACCTCCATGTACATGTGCTGGGTGGCCGCCCGTTCAGTTGGCCACCGGGCTGATTACCCAGGGTGTGTTCGTCCTCAGGTTTCTGTGCGATTCACCCAGCCCGCCATTTCTTCAATGGCATCGTTCGCGCTTTTGAGTATTCCTGCTTGTGCCGGAAATACATGCCACCTGTCTTGATACACGTTAAACCTTACCTCAACGTCTGCAGCGCTTAGTGCGCTGTAGAGTCTTTCCGAATCGTTTAGCAGGATTTCGTCGCTGCCGGTAATGATAAGCGTGGGTGGCAGTTGGCTCAGGTCGCCGAGCAAAGGTGACACTCGGGGATCGTCCCGATGATTCGGGGCGTACTGTTTGACGGCATTTTCCAGCGTGGGCCAGCTTAGCATCACTTCTCCGGTGGGTTCTGGAAGATGCTTTGTCGGGTGGGTCAGGTCGGCCCACGGCGATAGCACAATCAGGCTGCCGGGAAGCGGCAAGTCTTCGTCGCGAAGGCGCATGGCGGTGGACAGGGTTAGCCCGCCACCGGCGGAGTCTCCGGCGATGGTAATTTGACCGGCGGCGTAGCCATTATCCAGTAACCAGCGGTAAGCGATGAGGGCATCATCGTTGGCGGCGGGGTAGGGGTGCTCCGGCGCCAGCCGGTAATCAATGGCAAATACGGTGGCATTACTGGCTTTTGCCAGATAAGAACAAATGCTCCGATGGGTTGCCGGGCTGCCAACGCAATAGGCTCCGCCATGCAGGTATAGCACCACCTTGTCCGAAGGCTCATGGGATGCTGCGGCTTCTCCGGCAACGCTGCCCAGCTGTATGGGTTGGAAACGTATGCCAGAGGCGGTAAACATGGTGCTGGCGAGCGCGCGCAGACCAAGCCGTAATGCCGGAGTTGGCATCGCCGGGCTGAACATCGGTTTTAACAGAGTGCGTAGAGTCCCGCGCATAATGGTGGCAATAATGCGCTGGCTGGCGCCCTGAGGGGCGGCGATGTTATTGCGCTTGTTATTGCTCGTGCGGGTATTGCTGCTACTGGTAGTCATTGAGATTCACTTCCCGTGTGTTGGCCCGATAACGGAAGGTAAAGCCGGGCCAGTTATTGGTGTTCTTGCCGCTCTCGGTTTTATACCAACTGGTGCAGCCTTTTTCCCACACCGTGTTACGAATTTGTGTCTGCAGGGAAGCATTAAAACTCGCCTGAATATCCGCGCGCACTTCGAGCGAGCGCAGCGATTTTTCCTGCATGGTACGCAAGCATTCCAGTACGTAATGGATCTGGCTTTCCAGCATATAAATGATGGAGCTGTGGCCAAGATTTGTATTGGGGCCATACAGCATGAAAAGGTTCGGGAAGCCATGGACGGTAATGCCCAGATAGGCCTCTGCGCCTTCTTTCCAGGCTTGATTCAGAGAGAGCCCGTTGCGGCCGGTGATCTCAATCGGGGACAAAAACTCCGTGGCACGAAAGCCAGTGCCATAAATAATAACGTCCGCCGGGTGCAAAGTACCGTCACGGGTAACGATGCCTTCGGCGGTAATATGATCAATGCCATCGCATTCAACCGTGACATTAGATTGTGCCAGCGCCGGGAAATAGTCATTGGAAAGCAAGATGCGTTTACAGCCTAATGGGTAGTCCGGTGTGAGCTTGCGGCGTAAATCGGCATCTTTAACGGCTCTGTTCAGATGATGGCGAAACAGAAAATGGTAGAAGTGCATTGCCCATTGCAGGGAAGTAAAACCGAGTACCCGAGTTTCGTAGGTTGTCCAGATACGCCCCCGATCCAGCTTTTGCAGGATCGGGAAGCGACGCAATAGTGCCAATGTCAGGCGACTATAGGCTTTGTCCGCTTTGGGGATTACATAGGCTGCGGAGCGCTGAAACAGGGTGAGCTGGGCGGCCTGCTTTGCCACTTCCGGCACAAACTGAATGGCGCTGGCCCCGGTGCCGATCACCGCCACTCGCTTGCCTTTGAGCTCAAGATCATCGGGCCACTCGGCGGAATGGAACGCTGGGCCCGGGAATGATTCAACGCCTTTGATAGCAGGAATCATTGGCCGATTAAGCTGTCCGGTGGCGGTAATAAGAATGTTGGCAGTGAGCTGTTCGTTTTCACCGATGGTGATTTCCCATAGACTCTTTTCTTCGTCGAAGCGTGCCGAGCGCACTTCGCAGTGGAAGCGAATGTGCCGCATCAGGTCATATTTTTCTGCGCAGTGTCGCAAGTAGGCCTCGATTTCCGGTTGCGGGGCAAAACGTCGAGACCAGTCTGGATTCGGTTCGAAGGAGAACGAATACAGATGCGAGGGGACATCGCAGGCAGCACCGGGATAGCGATTGTCTCGCCAGCAGCCACCGACCGCATGGCTCTTCTCCAGCACTAACAGGGAGGTTTCCCCTTTTTGCCGAAGCCGTATGGCCATGCCCAGGCCGCCAAAGCCTGCACCGATAATCAGGGTATTGAAGTGTTGGCTCATTGCAATTCCAATTATTCAGGGTCGTTAATTATGATCAGGGCCGTGATGGCACAATTATGGCATTATTGATCATGTAATGATCATAGGCGGGGCCATTAATAAGCCCCGTGGTTTGCAGGAGCCAGTCTTTGTACATCGACCGACATCGGGTATTCGACCCGGTATGGCAAACACTGATGCGCTCGCGCTCCATGCTGGTGTTGCTGGCGGTGGCTGGCCTGCTATTCACCGCGGCTGTCTCAGGCTGGCTGTTCTGGCTCGACTATCGGGCCGCCGAGCGGCACTTTCATCAGCAGGTTGAAGATCGCGCCGGGGTGTTGCGCAGTGAGATTCGTCAAGGTGTGGAAGCGCTTTACACCCTGCGCGATGTTATTCGTTATGTGGACTCCTTGCCACAGATTGTCTTTGCCGATGTGGCCGGCGCTGCCTTGCAGCGCAACACTCATATTCAGGCTTTGGAATGGGTGCCACGGGTACGACACAGCGAGCGGCTGGCATTTGAGTTCGGTGCTTGGCCGGAGGGGCGTGAGCGGCGGATCAGTATGCTGGCCGATAATGGCGAGCGTTTGCCGGTGCCGCAACGGGAAGAGTACTTCCCGGTGCTTTATGTGATGCCGGAGGAAGGTAATGAACCCGTGTTGGGTATTGATCTGGCGGCCAGCGAAGAGCGTTATCAAGCCCTGAAACTGGCGCGAGATCAGGGCGAGCTGAGTATGACAGCGCCGGTTGGGTTATTGCAGAGTCGTTTCCAGACCAACGGAGTGATCATCGCCCTGCCGGTTTATGCCGGTCGTCCGGATACGCCGGAGCAGCGGGCGTTGGCATTGCGTGGTTATGTGGTGGCGGTGATTGATATTGAGCATTTGCTGCATCGGGTTTTTGCCGATTTACCGGACCAGCGATGGTTCAGTTTAAGCGATGTCACCACCGGAAAGGTGCTTCCTTTGTTTGAGCATGGAGGTGCTGGCCGACAGGTACACCATGTTGAAATCCCTGAATTTGCCGGTCGCCAGTGGCGCCTCAGTATGTCGCCCCGATGGCGTGTGATCAGCCCGGATATTTCCCTGCTACCGCTGGCGGCGGCGGCCGTGGGCACCTTGATGGTGATTATTGTTTGCGGCTACTTATGGTTGTTGCAGCGTCGCGGGGCGTTGGTAGAAACCCTCGTGGAGGAGCGTACCCAGGAGCTGCGCGATGCCAACCAGCGGCTGGCCTCGTTGAGCGTGACCGACCCGCTTACCGGCTTGGCGAATCGCCGGGCACTGGATGATTATCTGGCCAGCGAATGGCAGCGGGCGCAGCGTGATCAATCGCCACTCTCCTTGTTGTTACTGGATGTGGATCATTTCAAGCGACTCAATGATACCTGGGGACACCAGATTGGCGATCAGTGCCTGCGTGAGCTTACCGGATTAATGACAGAGTTTTTCAAGCGCCCTGCGGATCTGGTGGCGCGTTATGGCGGTGAGGAATTTGCCGTGGTATTACCAAATACCGACGCTGCGATTGTCGAGCGCGCCAATCAGTTTCGTGAGCAGGTTGCTCGCCATGTTATTAATATTGGTGGCGGGGAGATGATTCGAATGAGTATTAGTGGTGGTATTGCCACCATGATTCCCGCCAAAGGACAGACCCCCAGGGATATCATCAAGCGAGCTGATCAGGCACTTTATGAAGCCAAGGGTGCTGGTCGCAATCGTATTGAAGTGGCCGTCTGAGGTTCCATTTTACCTTTCTTGTTGTTGTTAAAAATCCCAGTCCAGTTGTGCTGATGGTGGCGCTGGCGGGGTATTCTTTCTTGGCCTTTTCCGGCTGCCATGGCGTTGCAGTATGCGGCGCGTCTCCTGTCTCATGTCCTGCCGCTTACGATGTTCGGTGATTCGTTGCCGTGCTTCGCGGGCGGCGATTTCATTATCTACTATCGGGGCGGGGTAATGTTGACCAATGATGACACCGCAGCGTCGCTGTAACTCGCTTGGCATCTGCCATGGCAGATGAATCCAGGCACCGGGAACGGTTTGCAGCTCTGGTATCCAGCGACGAATAAAGTGCCCCTGAGGATCCTGATCCTGACTTTGCTTTACCGGATTATAAATACGCAGGGTATTAATGCCGGTGGTGCCGCTTTGCATTTGAATCTGGCTGTAATGAATGCCCGGCTCATAGTCGGTAAATAGCCGTGCCAGATGTAATGCGGGTTGTCGCCAATGCAGCCAGAGGTGGTAACTGGAAAACGCCACCAGCATGGCACGCATGCGAAAATTCAGCCAACCATCATGAATAAGGCTGCGCATGCAGGCATCCACAAAAGGAAAACCGGTATTGCCTGTGGTCCAGGCGTCAAATCGAGTTTGATCAACAGCTTCGTCACGGAGGCCGTCATAGCCATGGTGCAAGTTGTCGTATTCAAGCGACGGTTGATCCTCCAGTTTTTGGATAAAGTGACAGTGCCAATGCAGTCGTGACTCAAAGCTGCGTAAGGAGGCTTGCCAATGCCCGCCGGGTTTTTCCTGCTGACGTTGTTTTAATCCATGAATTACTTCGCGAATCGATAATGTCCCCCAGGCAAGATGTGGAGATAATCGACTGCAATGGTGGCTGGCACTGTTTGGGCTGGACATACTGTAGCGATAGTGCTCCCCACGCCGGGTCAGAAAGCTGTGCAACAGGGATTCTCCGATGTTCCGGCCACCTTGTTGGCGGCCTGGTGTCGAGCGACGGTCATAGCCAAGAATGTCAGGTAAACGGAGCGGGCCTTTTCGCGGGATGCCATGAATATATTGCGGCGGAGCTAATGGCGCGTCGGCCATACGCTGGCGCCAATGCGTATCCCAATTATCACGGCTGCCGAGTTTGCGGATCACCGCATTATCATTGCATTCCTGCCAAGGTATATCGTACTGCTGGCTCCACTGCGCTACTGCCATATCACGCCGATAGGTCCAGACATTACCGGTTTCCTGATGGGACCACAGGCTGCTGATGCCATAACGCTGATGCAATGCATCAAGTACGCCGATCATTGATCCCTGACAAACCCAGAGCTGCACGCCATATAACGATAGCGACTGATCCAGTTCAATCAGGCTATCGCGAATGAATTGCCAATGCCGTAATGCGGTATCCGGCTGCTGCCAGTAGTCCGGTTCAATCACATAGAGGGGAATAATTTTCCCCCGTCGGGAGGCCTCGTGGAGTGGGCGGTGATCATGGAGGCGCAGATCCCGCTTGAACCAGACAATATGTACTCCCTCACTCATGGTTTGGCCTTTGCCGGAAAATAGGGCTGCCATGTCTCTGGTGGCGGGATGACAAGAGGGTGATGAGGGTTATCTGGCTCCAGAAAACAACTATGCCGACGCCCGACGGGAAGCTTGTGCAGTGCTGGCAGCCAGTGGCTGACATACGCTTCCTCCGGATCATAATGTTGCGCCTGAGAGAGAATATTGAAGCGCCGCAGCGGTCGAGGATCATTGCCAACCCCGGCGATATAAGCCCAGTTTCCCCAGTTGCTGGCGGCGTCATAGTCAATAAGCTGCTGTTCAAACCAGGCGGCGCCGTAGCGCCAGTGAATGCCAAGATCATGAATCAGAAAGCTGGCAGCATTCTGGCGCCCGCGATTGGAGAGAAAGCCGGTGGCACTCAGCTCTTGCATGCAAGCATCAATCAGCGGCATGCCGGTGCTCCCCTGCTGCCATGCCCGTAGTTGCGATTCACTGAATGCCTGGGTATCACTGGTTTTGCTTTTCAGGCCACCGGCAAGAAATAGCGCAGAGCCATAGCGCTGTAGCGTCCATCGGAAAAATTCCCGCCATAGCAGCTCCACCAGTAACCAGTCGCTCTGTTCATCGCGGCCATGTTGTCGCTGAAAGTCGCGGATGCTGTGCCAGAGTCGACGCACAGAAATAGCGCCTTGAGCCAGCCATGGAGAGAATCGGGAAGAGTCACTCGGTTCCAGCAGCCCGTTACGCGTGTCTTTGTAGTGACGAATATGTTGCTGCTGGAAAATGTAATTATCGAGGTGCTGCAGAGCTGCAGTTTCTCCGCCTCGTGGCCAGTCAGAACGATTGCTATTGCTGGCGCTGGCAACGTATCTATCTTTAACCGCTTCAGGTGGCATTGCCGGAAGCTGTGCAGGGGGTGCTAAGGGCCGGTCAGGCTCCGGCTCTCGTTCCATTTTTCGCCGGAACGCGCTGAACACTACGGGTAATTCTGCGAGATCAAATGGCAGCGCACTTTCAGGGCATAACCCATTGCATTCAATTTCTTCGATAACGGTTTGCTGAATCGCCGTTCTTAGCCGATACAGCTGTCGCGCCTCTTCGGGGCCAGGATGCTGATCCACTATCACACGGTCTGCCTGATACTGCCGGGCAAGGTCGCGAATCAGTGTTACCGGGTCTCCCTCCAGTACCATAAGGTTGCTGCCATGGGCGATTAGCGAAAGGCGCAGATCTTCAAGCGATTCGTTAATAAATTGTCGACGGTAAGGGCCAATGCGAGCGGCCATGAAGCCGGTCTGTCTGTTGAGTCGGGTGTCATGAATAAAGAGTGGTAATAGCCATTCTGATCGGGCAGCAAGAAGCAATGCTGGATTGTCATCCAGGCGTAATGTGTTGCGGATCCAGAGAATCGTTTTCATCGTGACCGGCGGCAGCGCTCGCTGCAGTAGATAACCTGATCCCAGCATCGCTGCCATTTTTTCCGCCAACGGAAAGGTCGCTGGCAATGCGCACAGATTTTTTCCGGAAGATCTCCTTTAGGAATATGTTTCACCAGGGTATCTCTGATCCATCCCAACTGAGAAAGCGGCCTGATTCGCTGGCAGCAGTGCCAAAAATGATTGCCAGTAATGTCTCGGCAACAAAAGTGGTCGAAAACAGCTTTTCATTGCTGACATTTTTCTGGAATGGTTTTGATAGTGCTGTATCGGTAGTGCCGGGGTGTAATGCCAGGCAGGTAAGGTTCGGAGCCCGACGGAGAGCTTCAATGGCAAAGGTTTTCAAAAACTGATTCTGTGCCGCCTTGCTGGCACGATAGCTATACCAGCCCCCTAGCTGATTATCAGAAATGCTGCCAACTTTTGCCGACAATGTGGCAAAGGTTGCCGGGTGGTCATGTGCCAACAGTTTCAAGAAATGTTTGGCGAGCAGAATGGGGCCAAAGGCATTGACCCGAAAAATGGCTTCCAGTTGTGCGGTATCAACATTCTCCAGGCGTTTTTCCGGCCGAATATTACGACCGGAGTCGTGCAGTATGCCGGCACAGTTGATCAGCCAGTGTAGCTGCTGATCCTGTTCACGCACCTCGTTGGCGAGCTTAACAATATCCGCTTCTACGGTGATATCTACCGACAGACGTTGAAGCTTCTGTGGGTGCTGTTGTGCCAATACAGTCAGTGATTCGCTTAACAGTGCCTGACGTGAGCAGGCGTAAATGCGACCAACCTGGGGCATAGTTAATAGTTGTCGTACCATGGCAAGTCCAATGCCATGGCTAGCGCCGATTACTATGGCAATGCCGGTATGTGTGGTCATGTTGGCCCCGCTGGGATGTTTTACAAGACTGCGGTCCGTCCCGAAAAGGGCGCGTGAATAAGCCCGTTGATTGCTGTTTTTGTCAGAGTGCTGGTATGGTCTTGGTGAGCCTGAATGGCGGATCACCGCCAGATAAAACGAAGCAGCTAACGGAGACCCTCATGATGCAGCGATTACTACTGGTGTTTGTCATGCTGGGACTGTGGCTGCCATTGTCTGCGGCGCCATTACCTGCGGCGGACACCGCGCCGATGGCCCCGGACTTCACCCTCGACCAGCGCGGAGGTGGTCAGATTCGGTTGTCCGATCTGCGTGGACAGGTAGTGATGGTAAATTTCTGGGCCTCCTGGTGCGGACCCTGCCGTCAGGAAATGCCACATTTGGAAGTCATGTATCAGGATTTTTCCGATCAGGGTTTTCAGCTATTAGGTGTGAATACGGATCAGAAACCTGAATTGGCAGAGAGACTATTGAATCTGATTCCTGTCAGCTTCCCGATTTTGTTTGACAGTGCCAGCGAGGTTTCCAGAGCCTATGCGGTTGATGCCATGCCAACCACCTTACTGATTGATCGTCAGGGTCGGTTGCGCCATACACACCGGGCCTATCGGCCGGGGTATGAGGATATGTACCGGCAGCAACTGGAGGCGTTGCTCGACGAGTCCTAAGTTGCAGTCGGCAGGATCAGAAAGTATCCGTTAGCAGAATGCCAACGGAAATGCGGTTTTCGTAATTGTTGTAATTGATCAGTGAGTCACC
>PGZG01000201.1 GCA_002840115.1 Gammaproteobacteria bacterium HGW-Gammaproteobacteria-14
ATAAGCCCCGTCAAACGACATAGCCGGTTAAGCAAGATCGAAAGAGGCGCGCCACGCGGCCCTTCACTCAATCAGGGAGTCAGGCTTTTAAAGATGCTCGACCTTGTCGATTTCGTATTCCACCACGCCGCCGGGGGTATCAATCGCCACGACATCGCCTTCCATTTTACCAATTAGGCCGCGGGCAATGGGCGAGCCAACTGAAATCCGAGCCTGCTTGATATCCGCCTCGTCATCACCAACGATACGATAAACCTTGGTCTCATCCGTGTCGGTATTAATGATGGTCACCGTAGAACCAAACACCACTTTGCCGGTGTATGGGATATCACGAACATTAATGATTTGCGCCGCCGCCAACTTACCCTCGATGTCGGCAATGCGCCCCTCAATAAAACCCTGCTCTTCCCGCGCCGCGTGATATTCGGCATTTTCTTTCAAATCACCATGCTCACGGGCTTCAGCAATGGCCTTGGAAATACGGTGGCGGTCAGAAGACTTCAAGCGCTGCAGCTCTTCCTGCAGCGCATCAGCTCCTTCCTGTGTCATAGGGAAACGTTGCATGATTACCTCTCCAGTAGCTCGGCGTGCATATCCTGCAAGCGCCGCACCTGAATTTCGTCATCAATGGCCAGCGACTGGCACACTGCCTTGGCCGCTGCGATTGTGGTGGTGTAGAAAATTTTCCGCTGCAGCGCCGAGCGCCGAATCGCAAAGGAATCACGAATAGCCTGCTTGCCCTCCGTCGTATTGACGATCAGGTCCACTTCGCCATTCTTGATCATATCAACAATATGGGGCCGCCCTTCCAGCACCTTGTTCACCGGCGTCACGGCAATACCCGCGGCTTCAATCACCGCCGCCGTACCACGAGTAGCCACCAGCTTGAAGCCCAAAGCATTCAGCTCTCGAGCCACATCAACAGCACCGGCCTTATCGACCTCTCGTACAGACACAAAAGCCGTGCCACTACGCGGAATACGCTCGCCCGCTCCCAAAGCCGCCTTTCCATAGGCTTCCGCAAACGTAGCGCCAACACCCATCACTTCACCGGTGGATTTCATTTCCGGGCCAAGGATTGGATCTACTTTCTGGAACTTGGCAAACGGGAACACCGCTTCCTTAACATGGAAATAGGTTGGCACAATTTCCTTGGTAAAGTTTTGCTCTGCCAGCGTTTTCCCCGCCATACAACGCGCCGCCACTTTTGCCAGCGACACCCCGATGCATTTGGAGACGAATGGCACGGTACGGGAGGCACGAGGGTTCACTTCAAGAACAAACACCTCGCCATCTTTAACAGCAAACTGAACATTCATCAGCCCGACCACGCCTAGCTCACGCGCCATAGCTGCAGACTGCTCACGCATCACATTCTGCAAACCTTCATCCAGCGCATAAGGCGGTAACGAGCAGGCAGAATCACCGGAGTGCACCCCGGCCTGCTCAATGTGCTGCATGATCGCACCAACCACAACATCCTTACCGTCAGAGACGGCATCCACATCAGTCTCAATAGCGTCATCAAGAAAGCGATCCAGCAATACTGGCGAATCATTGGAAACTTTAACTGCGTTTTTCATATAGTTCCGCAGTTCGTCTTCGTTATAGACGATCTCCATAGCACGACCACCCAATACATAGGACGGACGCACCACCAGCGGATAGCCGATTTCCTCAGCCAAACGAACACCATCTTCAATACTGCGAGCAGTGCGATTGGGCGGTTGCTTAAGACCCAGCTTGTTAACCATCTGCTGGAAGCGCTCGCGGTCTTCCGCTTCGTCAATAGCGTCAGGGCTGGTGCCAATAATCGGCACTCCGGCCGCCAGCAACGCACGGGCCAACTTCAGCGGCGTCTGACCGCCATACTGAACGATTACACCCTTGGGCTTTTCCAAGTGGCAAATTTCCAGTACGTCTTCCAGCGTTACCGGCTCGAAAAACAAGCGGTCGGAGGTATCGTAATCCGTAGATACGGTTTCCGGATTACAGTTGACCATGATGGTCTCGTAACCGTCTTCACGCATCGCCAGTGCCGCATGCACACAGCAGTAATCAAACTCGATACCTTGACCAATACGATTCGGGCCACCGCCCAGCACCATGATTTTTTCGCGACTGGAGGGGTTGGCTTCGCACTCTTCATCGTAGGTCGAGTACATATAAGCGGTATCAGTGGAGAATTCCGCCGCACAGGTATCCACGCGCTTGTAAACCGGACGCACACCAAACTCGTGACGACGGGCGCGCAGGTCCGCCTCCTTAACGCCAAGCAGGCGGGCCAGGCGAGCATCGGAAAAACCTTTACGCTTCAAACGATACAGGGTGTCACGATCAAGCGCGGTATAGGTCGACGCAGCAAGCGCCTGCTCTTCGCGAATCAGGTCTTCAATCTGCACCAGATACCAGTGATCAATTTTGGTCAGCTGATACAGCTCTTCCACAGTGAAGCCGGCACGGAATGCATCACCCAGCACCCAGATACGATCAGGACGCGGCGTAGCCAGCGCCTGCGCTACCTGAGTGCGCATATCGCCATCTGCAGGATCAAGAGCAGGATCAAAGCCTGTGGAATCGGTCTCCAGACCACGCAAGGCCTTTTGCATGGACTCCTGGAAATTGCGACCGATCGCCATGACTTCGCCAACCGATTTCATCTGCGTTGTCAGAACCGGATCGGCTTCGGCAAACTTCTCAAAATTAAAGCGTGGGATCTTGGTAACAACATAATCAATCGACGGCTCAAACGACGCAGGAGTCTTGCCGCCGGTAATGTCGTTCTGCAGTTCGTCCAGGGTGTAACCCACCGCCAGCTTGGCCGCCACCTTGGCAATCGGGAAGCCGGTAGCCTTTGATGCCAGCGCGGAGGAACGGGACACCCGCGGATTCATTTCAATCACTACCATGCGTCCGGTATCCGGGCAAACACCGAACTGCACGTTCGAGCCGCCGGTTTCCACGCCGATCTCACGCAACACCGCCAGCGAGGCATTACGCATGATCTGGTATTCCTTGTCCGTCAGGGTCTGCGCCGGGGCAACCGTTATCGAATCACCGGTATGCACGCCCATCGGGTCAAAATTTTCAATCGAGCAAACGATGATGCAGTTGTCCTTTCTGTCGCGGACTACTTCCATCTCATACTCTTTCCAGCCCAGCAGCGACTCATCAATCAGCAACTCTTTGGTCGGCGACAGATCCAGACCACGCTGGCAGATTTCTTCAAACTCTTCGCGATTGTAGGCAATCCCTCCGCCGGAGCCACCCATGGTAAAGCTCGGTCGAATAATGCAAGGAAAGCCAATCGAGTCGAGTACCTGAAAGGCTTCTTCCATACTGTGT
>PGZG01000202.1 GCA_002840115.1 Gammaproteobacteria bacterium HGW-Gammaproteobacteria-14
GCGACTATCGAAGGAAGACCTGCACGTGCTCGGCCGTCTTGCCCTGCTGGTAATGCGCAAGGATTACGGTGCCATGGTGGATGTGGTGATTCGCGCTGGCTGGACCACGGTACCGGTAGACCGCCATCGCTTCCAGCGAGCCATCGAGGAAATCGTCGGGCCAATGATGTCGATGCCCCTCGATCAGCTCGAATTTGCGCCGCTGGTGATGAAGCTGTTTGATACCGCCCGTGGTTTCCATATTGAAGTGCCGGTGCAATATATTCTGCTGTTAAAAACACTGGTGCATATCGAAGGTCTTGGCCGCAGTATTTATCCGCAACTGGATATCTGGACCCTGGGTCGACCGATGCTGGAAAGCTGGATGATGGAGCAGTATGGCCCCACCGCCACCCTGAAAAAATTCCAGGATCGAATGCCCGAGTGGCTGGCACAGCTGCCGGACATACCAGAGCTGTTTCGTGATGCGCTGGAAAACCTCCGGCACTTGCCGCACCAGCAACGCCAGCTGGAAGAACATATGCGCCGGGACCTGACCCGCCATCGCCGCAAACTGCTCGGCGGAGTCGCCGGGCTGGGGTTACTTGGCAGCGCACTGATTGCCCCCGCCTTCTGGGCGGGGGCCGCGCTGGCCGCAGGGGCTGTTTTAACAGGCTGGTCTCTTCGCCAATAACCTCGCACTCCTACAGGGAGCCAGGATTCTGTTATGCTCGGTGGCAGTAATATCGGAGTAACCCATGAGTCAGATTCTCGCTCAACTCCATGCAGTACTGGAGCAGCGCAAACAGGCAGAACCCTCCAGCTCTTACGTGGCCAGCCTTTATCATAAAGGCTTGAACAAGATCCTCGAGAAGGTTGGCGAAGAGGCGGTGGAAACCATTCTGGCGGCCCGGGATGCGGAGGTTAGTGGCAATAATGACAAGCTGATCGGCGAAACAGCAGATCTGTGGTTTCATTCCATGGTGATGCTCAGCAAGCTCGGCGCCAATCCGGAGCAGGTTCTTGAAGAGCTGAATAAACGCTTTGGCCTTTCCGGCATTGATGAGAAAAATTCACGTTCCCCACAGGGAGAATAATCATGTTATCCGGCATTAGCATTTGGCAGCTTCTGATTATCCTGGTGATCATCGCACTTATTTTCGGCACCAAAAAACTGCGTGGCATTGGTGGCGACTTGGGCGGCGCAATCAAAGGCTTTAAAGAGGCGGTAAAAGAAGGCGAAAAGGCGGCTGATGAAAAGCCGCTGATCAATCAGGAAAGCACCAGCAAAAGCGAACAAAAAGTCAGCGACAAGGATCAGGCCTGATCCCGGAGCCGCACTAGCATGTTTGATGTCGGTTTTTTCGAGCTGGTGGTGGTGTTCGTGATCGGCCTGATGATCCTTGGCCCTGAACGACTCCCCAAAGTGGTGCGCAGCATTGGCCACTGGTCCGGCCGCGCCCGCGCCACACTCAACAACCTCAAGTATGAGTTTGAGCGCGAAGCCCATAATGAAGAGATGAAAGAGCGCTTCAAGCAACAACTGCAAGAGCTGGGCCTTGATGAAGATATGCGGCAAATAGAACAAGCAGAAAAAACACTGTCTGAAGAAAAGAATGTGCTTGAGCAAAGCACGGACAGCAAAGCCAATCCGTCCATTGATCAGCCGCAGGACAAAACGCCGTGAGCGATTCCCTCCCGCCGCTGGACGAACCACAACCATTAATCAAACACCTGCTTGAGCTGAGAGACCGCCTGCTAAGGGCATTGATCGCAATTTTTATTCTTTTTATTCCATTGTTTGTATTTTCCCAGGAAATTTACACCCTGGTGGCCAAGCCGCTAATGGATGCCCTGCCCGAAGGCGCCTCGATGATCGCCACGGACGTCACATCGCCGTTTCTGGTGCCATTTAAGCTCACGCTGTATATCAGCATCTTGCTGGCGATGCCGATTATCCTGCATCAGGCTTGGGCATTTATTTCCCCTGGCCTTTACCGCCACGAGAAACGATTTGCCATCCCGCTGTTGGCCAGCAGTATTGTGCTGTTCTACTCCGGCGTCGCATTTGCCTATTTTATTGTGTTCCCGGTGCTATTCGGATTTTTCACTGCGATTGCGCCGGAAGGCGTTGCCGTGATGACGGATATCAGCCGCTATCTCGACTTTATCATCACCCTGTTTATTGCTTTCGGCGTGGCATTTGAAATGCCGATTGCAATTATGTTGCTGGTTTGGACCGGCATTACCACGGTGGAATCGCTGCGTGAAAAGCGCCCCTATGTGGTGGTGGGCTGCTTCGTGGTAGGTATGTTGCTAACGCCGCCAGATATTATTTCGCAAACCTTGCTGGCCATACCTATGTGGCTGCTCTTTGAAGCCGGGTTGATTTTTGCCAATGTGCTGCGGGTGAAATTACCGGACCCACCACCCGAATCATGATGTTTTTATTCGATATCTGGCGGCAATACGCAAGGCCTCTCTGAGTAACTCCTCAGAAAGTGAAACCCGGCGCTGGTCGCGATACACCGTTCGAGGCTGGCCCCCGTGGTAACACAGGTGACGCACCCGACTCTGATGCATCACCCTTTGCATCCGGTGTCGCTGAGACGGATCTCACACCGCATTCCTGATACATAAAATCCAGCATCCGCTGCCGCACCGCCGGATCTCTCAAACTGGCAATATGGGCTCCACGCAAAGGCTGGAACTGCTTGGGCTCTGAGGCCGCCTCGAACAGTTCAGTGCCATGGGCAAATGGAATCACCTGATCATCCTGACTGTGCATTAGCAAAATCGGGGCTCTTATGGCAGCAATACTGTCCTGCGCATCAAATTTACGGGGCTGGAATGGCACTACTGCAAAACGCAGCGGTGATAACAACCAGCTCTGGCGCATAATATCGCCAACGATATCGCGATAACCGGTAAACGCGGCCTCTGCTATCAGGCATTCATAGCGGCCATGGTTGCGCTCTTCTGCCATTACCGAAATGGTCATGCTGGCGCCAAGACTTTGACCAAATACAATTAATGGCTGCTTATTCAGGCGACCGGAAGCACGCAACCAGTCCAGGCCCAACTGGATATCCTCCATAGCCTCCGGCAAACGCGCCTTACCTTCACTGAGTCCGTAGCCACGATAATCCAGCAGAAAAACATTAAACCCTTCGGCAGGCATCCAGGCCACATTCATAATATGGGTGCTGACATTCTGCGCATTGCCATGGAGAAAATAGACCGTGCCTTTTGCATGAGCCGCACCACCACGAGCGGGCAACCACCAACCATGCAGCCGCTGGCCGATCTCATTAATCAGAATAACGTCCTGATAATCCAGCCCCTGATTTGCAGGGTT
>PGZG01000203.1 GCA_002840115.1 Gammaproteobacteria bacterium HGW-Gammaproteobacteria-14
GATCTGCCTCCACCGGTCCGACCCGTTCGCAGAGTACCACATAGCAGCGGTTAACGATGGCCCTCAGCAACAGAGGATCACAACTTACCGGTTTTAGCGTGTCTTTATCGCCTAACCAGCGCTGCAGGGACAGCAACAGGTTTTTCGGCATTTTCCGACTGTCGAGACTGGCGAGCATATCCAGCCGCAAGTGGTATTGCGTATCTTTGGACATCACATCAAATAGCCCCAGCATCAGAGCGCTGAAGGCATGGCTGTCATCTTCGATGCTGGCGTTGGCTGCCTCCCGATGATGTAGCGGATCCGGCAGCAAGGAATTGACGGGCATATTCATCGCCTGTACCAGACTCAGCAATATGTCTGCTCGACGTGCCCGTAAATCGCCCTCTCTGCACAGCTCTGCGACAAAGCGTTGCAGAGTGAACCGGGGTGCGTTGGCAAAATTGGTTTCCCAGTGCATCAGGGCGTCCAGTAATACATCGTCCTCCATATAAGGTTTCAGGCCGGTATAAATTGCGCGTCGGCGCAGGGCAATGTCATTGCTCATCCCCGTGTCTCCATATCCGTGGCGCGTTCTGCGGTGTACGCCGTTTGCATGGGGAATTCGGGATAACCGATTTCTGCATGTTCGCTCAAGTCCAGGCCGCGCTGTTCATGAATGGCGCTGGCGCGGAGTCCGAAGAACAAAGCGATTAACAAATACATCACAAGGGCGGTGAGGAATGTCCAGGCGAAGGCACTGATAACGCCAATCAGCTGCACCAGAATGATGGTGCTGTTGAAAGGATCATCGATAAAGAAAATACCGGCGGCAACGGTTCCCCAGACGCCGGCAAAACCATGCACTGCCACCGCGCCGACCACATCATCAAGTTTCATGCGCAAGAGCAATTGTTGGCCAAAAACGCAGACTACCCCGGCGATCAGCCCGGTGAGCAGGGCATAACCGGGCATCATGGTGGCGCAACCTGCGGTAATGCCAACCAACCCCGCAAGACTGCCGTTGACGGTTTCGGTGAGCAGTATCGGTTTGCCCCGTAGAGTGGCCAACACCACGGTGGCTACCGCACCGGCTGCCGCTGCGAGTTGGGTATTGAGGTTGATCAGACCGATGTCGACGGAGGCCTCCAGAGTGGACCCGCCATTAAAGCCGAACCAGCCAAACCAGAGGATAAAACCACCCAATGCAACAAGGGTTAGATTATGTCCGCGAATTTCCCGTGGCTCGCCACGCTTGTCAAAGCGGCCCAGGCGGGGGCCGACAACAATAATGCCGGCGAGCGCGCACCAGGCGCCCACGGAATGCACAACCGTGGAGCCGGCAAAATCGATAAAGCCCAGTTTCGCCAGCCAGCCATCTTCATTCCAGACCCAGCTGCCATAGACCGGATAAATTAGTCCGGTGATCACCAGCGCGCCGATCAGATAGGCGCCATATCTTGTGCGTTCTGCCATGGCGCCACTGGCGATGGTGACGGCAGTGGCGGCAAACATGGTTTGAAATAGCAGAACGCCCCAGGTCATGGGTTCTGCATCGTTAGGAAAGAAACCGTCGGTGCCAAACCAGCCGGTGACGTTGGTGCCAAACATGAGTCCATAACCGACACACCAAAATATCAGTGTTCCGATACAGACATCCATGTAGTTTTTCATAACAACATTGAGAGAGTTTTTGCTGCGTGACATTCCTGATTCGAGCAGTGCAAAGCCAGCCTGCATCAGAAATACCAAAGCGGCCGCGGTTGCCAACCACACCATATTAATGCTGTCGCTGGCGTCTTCTGCCAAGGCGAAAGAGGGTATTAGTAAAAACAGCAGGAGCAGCGAACGTCTCATTACAAACCCCGATTGATGGCACGCATCCCGCGCAGGAGTGTATCCATAGGCGATGAGTTGCAACCCTCATGCCAAAGTCGCAGAGGTGACTTACGCAGCGTTCGTCGCACGCAACTTATGCGCCGTCACTGTGCAAAGCGGTGTTCGTCGTTGCCAAAAAGCGCTCATGGTTGTGAAGGCTGATGTGAACCCTGATGTGAAAGCGCTTGGCGGTGCGCTGTTGTTGCGCAGCCGTTTTGAGGGGCGCACCGGATTGGAGCGTTGGAGTTATTCAGAAGCGCCTTAAGTGACAGCAATGCAGATCAGCGACAGCGAGCAACAATATGACGGAAGGACTGGTCGTCGACCTCTTGAATGGACAAACGTCCACGACTGACCAGTTCCATTTCCCGGAACCGGGTTTCGGTTTTCACCTGTTTTAAGGGCAGTGGTTTGGCAAAGGTTTCCTGCCATTGAATATCCACCAGAACCCAGCGTGGATTATCAAGGGATGATTTCGGGTCGTAGTAGGGCGACTCCGGATTAAACTGTGTTGGGTCCGGTCGAGCTGTGCCGACAACGCAGGCGAGGCCGACAATGGCCGGCACTGGGCAGCTGGAGTGATAGATCAGCACCTGATCGCCGTCTTGTACCTCATCTCTCAGCCGGTTACGGGCTTGATAGTTGCGGATGCCTTCCCAACCACAGCGACCTTCACGCCGAAGGTCATCAATGCTGTAGGTGTCGGGCTCTGTTTTGAATAGCCAGTGGTTCATCGGCGATATCCTCGGACAGGAAAGGTACGTTTTTCAGGGTGCCCTATGGTAGCCTTTCGCGCCTGTTAACGGGGTACTCCATGATATCTGATGCTGAATTCACACAAGCCATTGTCACACTGCAGACGCCACGGGATTGTTTGCGCTGGGCCGAGTCGACCATGCGTCGCCATGCGGCCTTTCTGGGCCATGGCACCGACGATTACTGGGATGAAGGCCTGGGGTTGATGTTGCATGTGTTGTCGCTGCCCTGGGACAGCGATCCACGGTTGCTGGATGCCCGCCTGTTACCCATGGAGGTTGAGCAGTTTGTCGGTCTGCTGCGGCGCCGGGTGAATGAGCGCGTGCCGGCGGCCTATTTGACGGGCAAGGCATGGTTCTGCGGTTTTGAGTTTAGCGTGGACGCCCGAGTGCTGGTGCCGCGCTCGCCGATCGCCGAGTTGATTGAGCAGCGTTTTGAGCCCTGGCTGGAGCCGGAGCGTGTGAGCCGGGTGCTGGATTTATGCACGGGTAGTGGCTGTATCGCTATTGCCTGCGCGGCGGCCTTTCCGGCGGCGCTGGTGGATGCTACGGATATCTCTGCGGAGGCTCTGCAGGTCTGCCAGCTCAATATTGAGCAGCACGGTGTCGAGCAGCAGGTCCGCGCACTGCGTGGCGACGGGCTGGCGGCTGCCGAGGGACGTTACGACTTGATTGTTTCCAACCCGCCCTATGTGGATGCGGCGGATATGGCCAGCTTGCCCGC
>PGZG01000204.1 GCA_002840115.1 Gammaproteobacteria bacterium HGW-Gammaproteobacteria-14
CCCGCCGTTGTGATGCCCAATCCGTTTTATCAAATCTATGAAGGCGCCGCCCTGCTGGCCGGTGGCGAGCCGGTGTATTTACCCTGTACCGAAGACACCGGGCTGCAACCGGATTTCGATGCCGTACCAGCATCGGTGTGGGAGCGCTGCCAACTGTTGTATATCTGTTCTCCGGGCAACCCCACCGGTGCCGTATTATCCATTGCACAGATGCAAAAATTGATCGCTCTGGCCGACCGCTACGATTTTATCATCGCCTCCGATGAATGTTATGCGGATATCTATCACCGCGAACCGCCCCCGGGTTTGCTACAGGCCTGCGAAGCCATGGGCCGCGATGACTATCGCCGTTGCACCGTATTCCACTCGCTCTCCAAGCGCTCTAACTTACCGGGTATGCGCTCAGGATTTGTCGCCGGCGACGCCCACGTGTTAGCCCAGTTTTTGCGCTACCGCACCTACCATGGTTGCGCCATGCCCATGCATCACCAGCTTGCCAGCATTGCGGCCTGGCAGGACGACCAACATGCCGCCGACAATAGAGTGTTGTACCAGCAAAAGTTTGATGCGGTACTCGATATTCTCGGTAATGTGCTGGATGTGCAGCGGCCCGAGGCCGGTTTTTATCTGTGGCCACGTACTGGCATTAGCGATGAAGTGTTTGCCCGCGATCTCAAGGAACAGCAGAACGTCACCGTATTGCCGGGACGCTATCTGTCACGGGAAGTGAATGGCCTGAACCCCGGTGCGGGTCATGTGCGCATGGCACTGGTGGCCAATCTTGAAGAATGCATTGAAGGCGCCCAGCGCATTCGTCGCTTTGTGGAGAAACGATGACTATTACCATTTATGGCATCAAAGCCTGCGACACCATGAAAAAATCCTTCACCTGGCTGGATAACAACAAGGTTGACTGGCAGTTTCATGACTATAAAAAAATCGGCGCCCGGGAGCAGGATTTACAGCGCTGGATCAAGGCCTTTGGCTGGGAAACGGTGATCAACCGTCGCGGCACCAGCTGGCGCAAATTGCCTGAAGCGGAACGTGATGCCATGACGGCGGAAACCGCCATTGCCGCCGCGCTCACTAATCCCTCGTTAATCAAACGACCAATTATTGAAGGTGATGGTGTGCTGGAAATCGGCTTTGACCAAAGTCGCTGGGCCGATGCCGTCAAATAACCCCGTACACTGGTGATATAAAGTAGCGCTATCAAGTACGTTATAAAGTAGCCACATAAAATACAAATACATAAAGCCATTTTAGAGCCCCATTGAATTATCAGGAGCAACACATGAGCAAGCACTTCGCCCTCGCCATCGGCTGCGGAACCCAAAACCGTGATGAACAATGGTTGGAAGTTTTTTTCCCGGCACCGGTTATTCACCCCAGCGCAAAACTGATTAGCAGTATTGCTGACGAAGTGGATTATCAGGGTGGCAATATGGCCACCGAGCTCAGCCACCGCCAGATCGTTCAGGTTGCCCGCCACTGGCGCGAAGCCGGTTTTGAACACGAAGCGTCCTATGCCATTGCACTACAGGAATCTTCCCGCCCGGTGGCACTGGTCATTCTTGAAACCGATGCTGCACCGGCTTCCACACCGGAGGCCTATCTGAAGTTGCAGCTACTGTCCCACCGCCTGGTAAAACCCCATGGCACCAACCTCGCCGGTATTTTTGGTTTGCTCCCCAATGTGGCCTGGACCAATGAAGGCGCAGTGGATTTGAATGAACTGCCGGAACGCCAGTTGATGGCGCGACTGGAAGGCCGTGTACTGGAAGTTACCTCCGTGGACAAATTCCCGAAAATGACCGACTACGTGGTGCCCGCCGGTGTGCGTATCGCCGACACCGCCCGCGTACGTCTCGGTGCTTATATCGGCGAAGGCACCACCATCATGCATGAAGGTTTCTGCAACTTTAACGCTGGCACCGAAGGTCCCGGCATGATCGAAGGCCGCATTTCAGCCGGCGTCTTTGTCGGCAAGGGCTCGGATATTGGCGGCGGCGCCTCCACCATGGGCACCCTGTCCGGCGGGGGCAATATCGTGATTTCGCTGGGCGAAGGCTGCCTGCTGGGTGCCAACTCCGGCACCGGTATTCCGCTCGGTGATCGCTGCACGATTGAATCCGGTCTGTACATCACAGCAGGCACCAAGGTGGAGCTGCTCGATGATCAAGGCAACACGGTGCAGTCCGTGAAAGCCCGTGATTTGGCTGGCAAAAACGACCTGCTGTTCCGCCGTAATTCACAAAGCGGCCGGGTCGAGTGCCTGACCAACAAAAGCGCGGTACAGTTAAACGAAGAGCTGCACAAACATAACTAAGGTTTTGTCAAAACACTCCGGCGACAGCGTTCACGCTCACTCTTCACTCGTTGTCGCCGGAGTAAATGCTACAAATCCAGAATGCGAATTTTTGCAGATCCATCACATTCACAACCCAGAACGAGATCCCGGCATGACCGCTTCCCGCACGCTTGATTACACCTGCGAACTGATTCGCCGCGCCTCCGTTACCCCGGAAGACGCCGGTTGCCAGCAGTGGCTTGCGGAGAAGCTGGAAGCTCTGGGTTTTCGCTGCGAGCACCTGCGCTTTGGAGAAGTGGATAACCTGTGGGCGCGACGCGGCACCGAAGGCCCCCTGCTGGTGTTTGCCGGGCACACCGATGTGGTGCCCACCGGTGATCGCAACAAATGGTCCTCCGATCCGTTCCAGCCCGAAATCCGCGACGGCATGCTCTACGGCCGTGGCGCCGCCGATATGAAATCCTCCATCGCCGCCTGGCTGGTGGCGGTGGAAGATTTTGTCGCGGCACACCCGGATCATAACGGCTCGATCGGTTGGCTGATTACCGCTGACGAAGAAGGCCCGGCGATTAATGGCACGGTGAAAGTGGTTGAGCATCTTGAAACACGCCATGAAAAAATCGATTACTGCCTGGTGGGCGAACCGTCTTCCACCACCCGCATGGGCGATACCATCAAGAATGGCCGACGCGGTTCCCTCGGCGCCAAACTGACCGTCCGCGGTGTTCAAGGGCATGTGGCCTATCCCCACTTGGCTGACAACCCGATTCACAAGGTGGCCCCTGCACTGGCAGAACTGGCGGCAGAGACCTGGGATAACGGTAACGATTTTTTTCCCGCCACCAGTTTTCAAATTTCCAATATCAATGCCGGCACCGGCGCCACCAATGTGATCCCCGGTGACTGCGAGGTAGTATTTAATTTCCGCTTCTCCACCGAATTAACGGCCGAGGACCTGAAAGCGCGCACCGAAACCATTTTGAAAAAACACGCACTGGATTATCAGCTGCAGTGGAACCTGT
>PGZG01000205.1 GCA_002840115.1 Gammaproteobacteria bacterium HGW-Gammaproteobacteria-14
GGACGCTATTTCGCAGGCGCAGCAGATCGGGTTCCCGGTAATGCTCAAAAGCACCGCCGGTGGTGGCGGTATTGGTATGCAGCGTTGCTTTGATGTTGATCAGTTACGGCAATGCTACGACTCTGTGCAACGATTGAGTCGCAATAATTTCAGTAATGATGGTCTTTTTCTTGAGAAGTTTGTCGAGCGTGCCCGACATATTGAGGTGCAGATATTTGGTGATGGTGATGGTCAGGTTGTGGCGTTGGGGGAGCGAGATTGCTCATTGCAGCGCCGCAATCAGAAAGTGGTTGAAGAAACGCCCGCGCCGAATTTGCCGGATACGATACGGCAGGCTATGCATGCCACCGCTGTCAGGCTGGGTGAAGCGGTCAGTTACCGTAACGCCGGCACGGTTGAATTTATCTACGATGATGCAGAGCAGCGCTTTTACTTTCTGGAGGTAAATACCCGGCTGCAGGTAGAACACGGTGTTACCGAGCAGGTCAGCGGTGTTGATCTGGTGGAGTGGATGGTTCGTTTGGCTGCCGGTGATAGCGAATTTCTCGATGGTTTTTGCTATCAGGTGTCAGGCCATGCCATGCAGGTGCGCATTTATGCGGAGGACCCCGGCAAGCAGTTCCAGCCGTCGGCGGGGTTGCTGACGGCAGCCGCGTTTCCTGATGATATTCGCTGTGATACCTGGGTACAGCGGGGCGTTGAAGTGCCACCGTTTTACGATCCTATGCTGGCGAAACTGATTGTTCATGGGCGTGATCGTGCTGATGCGATTTATCGTTTGCAGCAGGCGCTGGCTAATACACAACTGGCAGGCATTGAAACCAATTTGCGCTGGTTGGCGCAGGTGGTAAAAAGCCCGGTATTGGCGGCGGGAACGCAGACCACCGCATTTCTTAATGACTTTCCCTCTGTGTCCGCTGCTGTCGAGGTTCTTGATGGTGGCACCTTGACCACGGTGCAGGACTGGCCGGGGCGGGTGGGTTATTGGAATGTGGGGGTTCCTCCCTCTGGTCCTTGTGACGCTCTGAGTTTGCGTCTGGGGAATCGATTACTCGGCAATGATCAGGGCTGTGCTGCGCTGGAAATGACACTGACCGGTGGGCGCTTTCGCTTCCGTGCGGCAATGGACATCGCCATTACTGGCGCAGATATGCAGGCGCACTGTAACGGTGAACCCCTGGCATTGTGGACGGTGCATCGTATTGCTGCCGGTTCCGATCTGACGTTCTCTTCTATTAAAGGCTCCGGTAGCCGTACCTATCTGTGTATCGCCGGTGGTTTCGATGTGCCGTTATACCTTGGTTCGCGCAGTACCTTTACGCTGGGTAAGTTCGGTGGTCATGGAGGTCGCTCCCTGCGGGCGGGGGATGTATTGCATCCGGCCCTTGATGTGGTGCCAGCGCCTGAATCAGTTGCTGTCACGAACCTGCCATTACCGCTGCAACCGGAGCTGACGAATACCTGGTCTGTGCGAGTCATATACGGCCCCCATGGAGCCCCGGATTTTTTTACCGAGCAGGATATAGAGACTTTTTTTGATACTGACTGGGAAGTGCATTACAACTCCAGTCGTACTGGTATTCGTTTGTTGGGCCCCAAGCCTGAGTGGGCGCGTCGTGATGGTGGAGAAGCGGGGCTGCACCCCTCCAATATTCATGACAATGCTTATGCTGTGGGCGCCGTGGATTTTACCGGCGATATGCCAGTGATTCTTGGTCCTGATGGTCCGAGCTTGGGCGGTTTCGTTTGTCCGGTGACGATTATCAAGGCCGACCTTTGGATGCTGGGGCAGCTGCGGGCTGGTGATTCCGTGCGCTTTGTGCCTGTTTCCCAGCAGCAGGCGGAAGCCTGTGAGCGTCATCAGAACCGGGTGATTGAAACGCTTGCCGCAGAACCGGCACCCGCAATGGCGGTGCATCATGGCACGCCAATATTGGCTCAAATCAGTGCGGATCATGCAGAGATGGCGGTTATGTACCGTGCTTCCGGCGATGACAATATTCTGGTGGAGTATGGCGCACAAGTGCTGGATTTGAGCCTGCGTTTCCGGGTGCACGCCCTGATGGAATGGTTAAATGAACAGTGCATCGAGGGTGTCCAGCAGTTAACCCCGGGCATTCGTTCGCTGCAGGTGAATTATGACAATCTGCGGTTGCCTCAGGCTGATTTGTTGATGCTATTGCAGCGCGCTGAGAATGAGCTTCCTGCAGTGGACGACATGGATGTGCCATCCAGAATTGTTCATTTACCAATTTCCTGGGATGACGAGCAGTGCCGTTTGGCTATTGATAAATATATGCAGTCGGTGCGCAAGGATGCGCCCTGGTGCCCCAGCAATCTGGAGTTTATTCGCCGCATTAATGGTCTGGATTCCATTGAGGACGTGAAGAAGATTTTCTTTGATGCCAGCTATATGGTGCTAGGTCTTGGTGATGTCTATCTCGGCGCGCCGGTGGCGACGCCAGTGGATCCTCGGCATCGCTTGGTAACTACAAAATATAACCCGGCGCGAACATGGACTCCGGAAAATGCGGTGGGAATCGGTGGTGCCTATCTGTGTGTTTATGGCATGGAAGGCCCCGGCGGTTATCAGTTTGTCGGGCGTACGATCCAGATGTGGAATAGCTGGCGTCAGACGGCAGAGTTTTCCGAGCAGTCACCCTGGCTGCTGCGCTTTTTCGACCAGCTACGTTTCTATCCGGTATCCCACGAAGAATTGATGCAGTGGCGCGAGGATTTTCCCCGCGGCCGGGTGTCACTGCAGATCGAAGAAACGCGCTTTAGCCTGCGTCAGTATCATCAATTTCTGGCCCAGGAGCGTGACAGTATTGAACATTTCAAATCCGGGCAGCAGGCGGCCTTTGAAGCGGAGCGCGAACGCTGGGCGGCCGCCGGTCAGGATGTGGTCAGCAGCGACGAGATGACCCCGCCGGTGGAGGCGGCGGTGTTGCAGCCAGATGAGAGAGCCATTGTTTGTAGTGTTCCTGGTAGCCTCTGGCAATTGTCAGTAGTGGAGGGCGATGAGGTTGCGGTGGGTGATACGGTGGCCATTATTGAGTCGATGAAAATGGAAATCCCAGTGGAAAGCACTGCGAATGGCACGGTGGTCAAGCTGTTATGTCAACCCGGCACATCTCTTGCACCGGGACAGATATTGCTGATTGTCCGGGAGCAGCCATTATGAAAATGTCCATTGCCGCCATGCATGAGCGCTATCGCAGCGGCACCATGACACCGCGAGATATGGTGGATCAGCAGCTACTGAAAATTCATGCGCATTCCGACCATAACGCCTGGATTCGGGTGTTGGATAGTCGTGAGTTAAAGCCGAT
>PGZG01000206.1 GCA_002840115.1 Gammaproteobacteria bacterium HGW-Gammaproteobacteria-14
TACCACCCCTTCCGGATCCAGACAATAGAAACTACGAGCTCCGTCCCGATGGGTACGCGGCTCGGATTGCATTCTGACACCGGCGTCTTTCAGAAACGTGAACCACTGATCCACCGTATCCGGCTGGTCCACAATAAAACCAATGTGATCCAGCCGCTGCGCCACTGCAAAACCCCCATCCCGCCAACGATGCAGGGCGAGGTTGTCGGGGCCAGAACAAAGATACACATTATCTTCGTCTGGACGCCACTCGACCTGCATACCCAGCAGATCGACATAAAACCGTTCACTAGCCTCATAGTCACGGCAGAACAGCGCCACATGGCGCAGACCCGCATGCTTCGGGCGCTCACTCATCATCCTGTTCCACACGGTAGCTGTGCTCAATCTGAACACCGGCACGTGCCAACATAATGGAACCGGAACAATATTTTTCCGCGGACAGCTCCACCGCGCGCTTGACCTGCGCTTCCTTCAAATTACGTCCACGCACCACAAAGTGCATGCTGATCCGGGTGAATACCGCTGGCACTTCATCATCGGCACGCTCGGCATCCATTTCACAATAACAGCCAGTCACATCCTGTCGTGATTTCTTCAGAATATGCACAACATCAAAGGAGGCGCAGCCACCGACCCCGATCAGGATCGTCTCCATAGGGCGGGCACCACGATTCTGACCACCATGATCCGGCGGCCCATCCATAATCAGCCGATGCCCAGTACCGGACTCAGCTTCGAAACAGACATTACCCTGCCAGCGAACTACAGCCTTCATTGCTTCTCTCTCACCCCGAAGGGCGCGCAGATTAACACAACCTGCCCTTGGCACCCAGCGTTACAGGCTTCTCCAGCCCCCAATGGCCACCCTGTAACGGGCCTACGAAAAAGGTGTGAACGACTCCCTTGGCAGAGGTGTCGAAAAAGGGCAAACTCGGACACATTATGGCAATTCAGATAACAGACCGGGCCCCCATGACAGAGATCGTCAATCAGATTATTCCCAACCTGGATCATTTCCTGGCCCACTGCCATCGCCGCAAATACCCGGCGAAGAGCACCATCATCTATGCCGGAGACGAATCCGACGCCCTGTATTACATCCTCAAGGGCTCCGTCACCGTTATGATCGAAGATGACGACGGCCGCGAAATGATCATGGCATACCTTAATGAAGGCGATTTCTTTGGTGAAATGGGTCTGTTCGAGGAGGCCGCGCGCTCTGCCTGGGTAAAGGCAAAAACCGAGTGCGAAGTGGCCGAAGTGAGCTATGCCAAGTTCCGTCAGTTGGCCCGCGAGGATGCCGACATCCTGTTTACCGTATCCGCCCAGATTGCTGGCCGTCTGCGCGCCACCACCCGGAAAGTTGGCGACCTCGCCTTTCTCGACGTCACCGGGCGTGTCGCCGGCACCCTGCTGGAGCTGTGCAAGCAGCCAGATGCCATGACCCACCCGGATGGCATGCAAATCAAAGTCACCCGTCAGGAAATCGGCCGCATCGTCGGCTGCTCCCGGGAAATGGTCGGCCGAGTACTGAAAAATCTGGAAGATCAGGGCCTGGTATCCGTAAAGGGTAAAACCATGGTGGTATACGGGACACGCTGATAGCTGCCAGGCCACATCATGGCATAAGGCCGCAACGCGGCCTTTTTATTGAGCACTAAATAACAAACGCCTGAATCTGATCCCGAGCCTTAACCTTTGCGCTGTCGTTTGGCATGCAGAAAAACGCCAGCCCCCGCCAACAGCAGTACCAGCCCCAACATCATTGCCAGCAAAGCATCGCGATTCTGCCGCCCCAAGGGCATGGCCAGAAAATTCCATTTGTGCAGTATTGAAAACGATAACCCCTCTGCACGCATACCAGTGCTACTGCGATCGACCAATAGCCCGCTGGCTACATCAATGAACAACTCATCCCAAGGCTGAGAGTCAACGCTGACTTTCCACACCGGCAACCGTTTGTTGCGAAAATCATAACCGGGACCGAAATGAGTAATCGCTGCTACAGACAGCACCTGATCCGCATCGAGGCCCAAGTGATCCATGGCAAGTCGGCGTGCCGCCTGCGCATCATTCATGTCAACAACATTACCGCCCACAGCCGGCCAGTACACACTGCCCTGCTCTCTGGGAACTCCCCGAAAACGCTGCTCCCTGACGCTATGATGATCATGCTCTCCTGCACTCACCTTGCTCTGGGCAAGGCTGGCACGAAAATAAAGCTCACCGCCCACCGCTAACAGGTTCACCCCGTGCAAAGGCCCAGACAGAAGATCAGGCCCGCTCTCAAGCGCTGTCGCATCACGGGGTAACACCAACGGCTGTGCAATATTGAAATCCCGTAGAGGCGCAACATACTCGCTATAGATCAGGTGATAAAAACCACTGACCGCAAAACCGAGCAAAGGAACAACGACAACATAGGCAACTATCCGGTGACCGCGACGGACAGTCGTGGATTCCCTTTTGCGCTTTAAGGCATATAGCAACGCCATACCGCTGGTGACCATGCCCAATACGCAGACCAGCAACAACGCCATCAATATCACTCGCAGATGGCGCACATCGTCCAGCCAGGCGAAAGTGTGCAGCTGCTGAAACAACCATTGCACCTGCCGCTTCCAATTGTTGGTGATGCTGGCAAGGGCCAGCGTTTCGGTATGCACAAACAACGTCAGCGCATCATCACCGCTGAACTGCAACCGATAGACCGGCAGCAATCGGTTTACCCAGCTGTACTCCCTGTCGAACTCGGTAACAAAGCGTACGCTTTCAATGGCGTGCTCGTTACTCCCCAAATAATATTGAGCCAACCAGCGTGCCTGCTTCTCATCCTGATCTTTTAATTCAATGCCACGGGCAAGATCAAAATAGCGCCGCGCCGTATCGACGCCAGCACTCACCTGTAGTAGAGGGCCATCTGCGGATGGCACCAGCTTGACGATATCAGCAGACTCAATGCCGTGCTGCTGAAGCAACGGCACCACTGCATGCAGATCCTCCTGACTAAAAAACTGCTGCGGCGGGCGCTGCACCATGGACTGCGGGCCGGTCCAAGTCAGCAGTAAATGCATGGAACCCGATACAACAAACACCAGCAGAGCCAGCAACGCGCCCCATATTAATAGGCGGTGGAAACGAAACCCTGCTTGAATCAGGTTCTTTTTGAAACTCATAACCGACAACGTCCTCTTCAGATCTTGTGATTGGCGTTTGACCTAGGGCACCTCTGAATAACTCCTTGGGGTCTCTGGCGTTCAGGCTGGCTCGCAATCAAGGCGTGGTTTTGAAGGCATGCGTCGGCCTGTCGAAAAACCATAA
>PGZG01000207.1 GCA_002840115.1 Gammaproteobacteria bacterium HGW-Gammaproteobacteria-14
ACTCGCCTGCTACATACCCCATAACAAAATACCCGCCACTCTCGTGACGGGTATTTTGACTTCTTCAGGCTCGCTTTGCAGGGGTTTTGACACACCTTGAATAGCGGCCCTTTTCACTTCAAAACAACTCAACTTGAATTAAGGCAGCACGGAGATAACGCCAACAACGAACTCAATATCCGCGCTGGTGACTGTTATCAACACCGGGGCAAATGGTGGCGTTGCTGTCGGGTCACCAAGGACAAAGAACTGACAAACATGAGGCTCCGTTTCCACGGGCAAAACCTCGCAGGAGTCAGCTCCGACCGTGTCCAAATCTCCGGAGTCAATGGACACCTCACTACCCGCAATTGGCGCGTTACCATTGGCGTCGGCCACAACCACTCGAATTGCCCCTCCTGCCGCTGCAGACAACGTGGTCAAGGTCGGCGGTGGGTTCACAGGAACAGCATCATTAGGCTCTGGCGGACCACCACCCGAAGCCTGCCAATTAAAGCGGAAAGCTCCGTTTGTAGGATCAGCCGCCGGGTTGAAAACAAATGCCTGGACCGCATCCGTGGAATTCACGAGCACCAATGAATCCCGTACCATTGCCAACTCAGCACAGTGACCCGCCGCTTTTGCAGACTCATCACAGCTCACACCTTTGAATTTAGGGTTTCCCGGAACAGCGTCGAACTGACCATTCCTGTTAGCATCAATATAGAATTCAGCATAATCATTAGGGCCTTGATAACTACCGGTCTCGTTGTAATCGAAAAACACTTCCGGCAGTGGCGAAAAATCACCACTATTAGCTTGCGTCAATGAGATAACATTCTTGCTGTCTCGACTTGGGAAAAACTCCTCTCCCAACGCCCAGGCAGTGATTGTAGTGCGGCCATAACGATCATGATTACAGGGAGCGCCGGAGCAGGTTCGGGTATTCCTCTGCTCATCAAAATTGTATGTCTGGTTGCTACCCAATGAACGGTATTGCACACCACAAGTGCCGCCCTGTGTAACGCAGCTGCCAACAATAAAACCCAGCTCACTGGCAAAATTGATTGTAATTCCATCAGGCACGGCATTACCTAATCTGTCGGCGGCTGCCACGGTAATATCGGCAGTAGCACCAACAAGATTCCAACCTTGAACATTGTAAGGAGTCACCGCCATAGAGAATCGGTTCTGGGATGGCAGTCCCGCTGTGACCGTAATATTACCGAGAACTTTTACCAAAGGGTCTCGATCCAGAAAGGCCATCACGCTATAGGTGCCAGGAACTGAGCCAGAACGCACTGTTACCCGAACGACACCATTTTCGTCCGTGAGAGCGGATGCAGGCTGTACATTAAGCTGAAACCCCCCCAGAGAGTTATCTACCTCAAACTGAACCAACTCATCCTGAATGGCTGCGCCCGTATTATCTACCACCTGGAACTCAAGAATAGATAGCTCTGGCGCCCCACCGGCGCTGGAGCCTGACAGCCCTAAAATGGCCGGCTCCGCAGCTAAAAATGACAGCACATCCCGAGGGCGTGCATCACCGTCACCATCACCGGCAATAGCACCCCGGCAGGAAACACGAACATCATCATTAGCAACATCGGAGCCATCAAAACGGGTTTTTTGGCTGGCAACAAAAACACAGCCGGCCCCCGCTGGCGGGTTTAAAATGGACAGCCGATACTCAACCCCTGGCAATACTCTGGTTGGGAAGCTTTGGGAGCTGGTACTGACGCCATTAAACGTCAGAGTGTTAACAGAGTTACCAACATCCAGCGACACATCAAGGCTTTCCCCAGCCTCAAGCCCCGCAACGGATACGGACACTGGCAAAGAAGTCAGCCCCCCTCCCGATCCACCACCACCGCAGGCGGAAATCAGCACGGCCAATGGCATGAAAAGAAATAGCTTGCGCAACATGTGACGTCCCTCTGGCGATTAATCCGCCTATTATCAGAATTTGTAGAACACACCCAAAGACGGCCCTTTACGATCAATCTGACCTCGGGGTTCGCCATCATAAGAAAGCACAAAGAACTCAGCATTCAAGCCAAGGCGTTCGCCGAGAGCAAGATCAAAACCAATACCGTAAGTCATGTCTCCTAACCTTTCCGTAGCGCTACCACCGCCCTCCACCTTTAGCCGCTCTTTAAGCCACATATAGCCAATGCCAGCATAAGGAGTAAAAATACCCATGGGCTTCTGTACACGCACAAAAGGCCCGACGTAATAATCATTACCAAATCGGAGAGCCCCGTCTTCTTCCGGTAATGCCGTGGCGCCTAAACGAAGCTCAGAAAGAAAATACTCATTAATCTGGCCACCAACTCGAACCATGATATCGCCTGTCGTGAAGCGATCCTCCCCCGCAAGGAAACCAATGCCTCTTAGCTGGTTATGCTGCTCCATATTGATGTAGTTAATGCCGACAAAACCATCGTACGCTTGCGCTGCCGATGCCCCGATCAACGCCACGCCTGCCAACAAGGATGCTAGGCTTTTTTTCATTGTTCTCTCTCCGTCACCAATTCTGTCTGTCGCCCTACAGGTGATATAAGCGACACATCCGTTGCTTAGCGATTTGCGTCCGCTGTCTGGCGCTCAAGCTGTTGCTGATCATGCTGCTGCTGCGTACAACCAAGGCAGCGAATGAAAGCAGACCGGGCTGGCCGTTTAACCAGCTTCTCGGCAGATTCCGAAATATTGCCTCCAATCAGGGAGGCCGGCAGTGACACCGTGAACAGGCCCAACCCAATCGCCGTCGCACCAAGCATCGCCGGACGGCCAATAAACACATCTGCAATCATGGAAAACTCACCGGGACGGCCATCAAAAGGCTCAAAAGCATGGGCGACAGGCGCTCCGACGCTACACAGGAGACTGATGGCGAGAACCGAGGCCAAAACCGGGCGCTTTGCTCGCTGCATGATGGAACCCTCTAATTGCTTGTTATAGTTAAAGTAACGCTACCATTATGGCTTCTAAGTCTTTAATAAACCGACAATTGCTTCACAATCTACACCTTTGATCCCATGCGGGCAAGCCATTAACGTTGACATTGCGGGCAGTAGCAGGTTGCCCTTTGCCCATGCCGCGCAGCCTTCAAGGTAGTCCCACAAACCAGACAAGCCTCACCGCCACGGCCATAGACCGACAGAGACTGACTAAAATAGCCAGGCCGCCCGTCCGCCCCGGAAAAATCCTTCAGGGTGGTCCCGCCCGCCTCAATTGCCCGGCTCAACACGCCACGAATAGCCTCCGCCAAGCCTCTATAGCGCTCGAGGCTGACTCGCCCAGCCTGCCTGGAAGGGTGAATACC
>PGZG01000208.1 GCA_002840115.1 Gammaproteobacteria bacterium HGW-Gammaproteobacteria-14
TCTCCCTGAGCCACCGCCACTGGCCCCGTAGCAAGCTGTTGCATCAGATCCAGTTTCCGCGCTTCTACACCCTGAAGATCGCCTCCTGCATATTCTTGGGCAAGGCGCTGACGCAACAGTCTGCGAATACCAAAACGGATAATGCTGTCCGGTGCGATACGTCGCTCAGCCAGAGCAATGATCATGCTTTTAACCTCCATGGGATAAACGGGCTGGTCGTACGCTGGTACTCGCGATAATCATCGCCGCGACTCTTCAACGCCTGACGCTCAGTATAAGGGATACCGGTCACAAACCAGAGAAACAGAAACATCATTATCGGCGCCAGCCATAGCCATCCGGCACCGCTAATCCCTGTAGCCATCAGCGGATAACTGAACCAGTGCAACCATTCAAAAAAATAATTCGGATGCCTGGAGTAACGCCACCAGCCGTCACGACAGGTTTTTCCTGCGTTCTCCGGTTTGGACCGGAACCTCGCCAGCTGCCTGTCGGCAACCGACTCTCCCCACAAAGCCAGAACACCAAGGGTGAGTCCTGCCACCAGCCAGCCCACTGAAATAACAGCAGCATTGACCGCAAGAAACCAATGAGGCAACGAAAACAGCCAAGCCAGCAAGCCTTGACCCAGAAAGAAAAACAGAAGAAACAAGTTTGCGTTGACGCCAAAATGCTCACGCATCGCCCGGTAACGACCATCCTCCGGGGCGCCATGGACTCGCCGCCAAATATGGCCACCAAGCCGTATAGACCAGCTGGCAATTAATGTGGCGATAAGCACTCTGGCCAGCAGCGATCCCTCACCCAACGCCAGATAACATACCGCACAAGCACCAACACCCAAAGCCCATATAACATCCGCATGGCCGGCGTTGAGAGTTCGACGCTGTTGCCACCAGCCAAAAACACATACCACAGCCAAACAAAGCGCCGCCAACAATAACATTGCCATGATTACGCCGCCTCTGTAGCCGGAGAGGTGCTCCGCCCTGCCAGCCAAACAAGCGCAGGAACCATCATCGACCAACCCAAGGCGTAAACGACTAATAAGGGCTGCAGCCCTTCGGGAGCCTGAGCCGCTCCAAATCGAATACCCGCATACATTGACATCACACTGCCCACCGCACCAAATACTGCCGCCAACGACAACCTGTTCTTTAGCCAGGCTAAAGAGTGGTTAAGGGTTTGCGCAAATCCTGCCCACAGGCACAATATCCATATGGGCGGCATTGCTGCCCACCACTGCAATTCGTAACGAATTAAACCTGAACCAATTAGCAGCAGCTCAAAGGCTATACCGAGAGTGAGTCCATAACCGATAATGCGCCTGTCCGCAGCCATGTCTGCCCGACAAAACCAACTCCATGCCAGCAATACCACCAAGGCTCCCAACCCGAGCCACTGGAAACCCTCAGCAGCACCAAGCACCGCAGCCAGCCAGAGCAGTTGGAATATAACGAAATTACCGATGATCGAGGCTTTAGCCATGTCTTTTTTCATCTACTGATATTAGAAGGAAACTTGTGAAACAGCCGTGAACCGCTCCATAGCAGAGACTTCACAACGCATTGACCAGCGGCATGGATACTAATCCCATGAAACTTCTATTGATCGTAAGCATTATTCTTATACTGAGTGGCTGCAGCAGTCGCTCAGTGGTTGGCTACCCCTCTGAGTACCGTCAGGCAAGAGCAGAGACTACCGGGGTAGAGCCCTCAGAAGAGGCCATTGCCCGCTTTATTGGCCTATATGGTCAACTGCATGGCGAAAACCTGGCAGATCGTATTGCTCAGGTATATGCCAAAGAACTCTATTTCAATGACACCCTCCACAGCTTTAAAGATCGCCAGAGCTTAATCAATTATCTGGAAAAAACAGCGCGGCAAGTTGACCTTATCACCGTAGAGGTTGATCACATTATCCGTGATGGCGAAAACCTGTTCCTTAGCTGGAATATGTATACCGAAGCTCGAGCTCTGGGACGAACCATGAAAGCCGATACGATCGGCATGACCCATCTGAGATTTAATGCACAAGGACAGGTGATTTTGCACCAGGACTACTGGGACAGCACCGAAGGCCTTTTTAGTCATATTCCCTTTATTGGCGGCATTGTTCGTTGGACGAGGAATCAGCTATGAAACGGTTAGCCCTGTGGAGTTTGTTAATGGTTTCAGCACTACCACTTAACGCGACTCAACACCCCTCTTATATTGATGAACAACAAGTACTAATGTTATGCAACAAAGCACCTGTACACGCACTGCGATTTATCCATGTTGGCGAAGCCAGCCTGTGGCGGGATAGCTGTGACAGCGAAGAGCAGAACAGCGCTCTCCAGCCACCATTACTGCTGGAGTTTGCCTATCAGCGCAATGTTCCTGGTTCCGCCTTTGCGCGCGCGGCCACGACTATGATTGAGCGAAACATTGATAGCGCCGAGTTCCGCGCCCTCGCTGATCGACTAGAGGCATTTAATAGCCACTATATTGCCATTGGCAGTGGTGACCGCTACCAGCTACGCTACCTTGCCGACGGCACATTGGACCTGCTACTGAATGACTCTCTGCTGGCCAGTGAAAAAGGGCATGAGTTTGCACAAAGCTACCTGAGTATCTGGTTCGGTGATCAGCCCTACTCCGAACGGATGAAAGAGCAGCTTCTGGCGAAGCAGTAACCCAGCATTAGCGGTTCGACAGCGCAGCGTAGAACGGCCATACATTGCCCTATCCGGTATTGCGCATGCCCGCAGCGATACCGGTAATGGTCACCATAAGAGCGCTCTCCAGTACCGTTACATCCGCTTGCTCCGTACGCAGACGATGCATTAACTCTGCCTGTAGTAAATGCAGTGGGTCCGTGTAGGGGTGCCGAACACTGATCGCCCAGCGCATATCCGGATTCGCCGCCAAAGGCGGCGCTTGCATAAGTCGGCCTAATGCCTCACGAGTGACCCTGAGACGCTGACGCAAATCACACCCCAACGTTATCAACTCATCCGAGTCTGCCAAACGGCTCTCATAATATGCCGTCACCTCAGGATCCGCCTTTGCCAGCACCATCTCTAACATATCCATAATCGCCGCGAAGAAAGGCCACTGTGAGAGCATGTCCTGCAGCACAGAACACGACTCCGGATGATCCAGCGCCGCTGTTAATGCATGCCCGGTGCCCAACCAAGCCGGCAACATCAAACGAATCTGCGTCCAGGCAAACACCCAGGGGATAGCGCGCAACGAACCTATTCC
>PGZG01000209.1 GCA_002840115.1 Gammaproteobacteria bacterium HGW-Gammaproteobacteria-14
GGAAATGGTAATGCCGGGCGATAACGTGAAGCTGGTGGTGAAGTTGATCAACCCGATTGCTATGGATGAAGGCCTGCGCTTCGCGATTCGCGAAGGTGGCCGTACCGTCGGCGCCGGGGTGGTTGCTAAAATCATCGCTTGATTCGGGTGGCTGCCGCGAAGGCCGGGGCGCGAAAAGCGTCTCGGCCTACTGCGTTTAAGTCGATGTCAAAGGTTACAGGCCCGTAGTTCAATTGGTAGAGCACCGGTCTCCAAAACCGGGTGTTGGGGGTTCGAGTCCCTCCGGGCCTGCCAAATTTGCCATTTATTAATGTGGCAACAGAGTGTGTTAAATGAGCGAAAAAGCTGAGCAGAATTCTGCTGGCGCGCTGGACACCGTAAAGTGGATTGTCGCCACGGTTTTGGCGGCGTTGGCCATTTGGGGTAACAGTTACTACGCCGATATATCGCCGCTGTATCGGGCGCTGGCTATCGTTGCTGTGGCTGTGGTTGCCGGTTTTGTGGCGCTGCAGACTGAGCAGGGGCGTGCCTTTAATCAGCTGCGTAAAGACGCAATGATCGAGCTGCGCAAGGTAGTTTGGCCGACCCGTCAGGAAACCGTTCAGACCACTCTGATTGTTTTGGTATTTGTGGTCATCGTGGCATTGATTTTGTTTATGTTCGATTGGGTGCTGAAAGGTTTGGTGTCCTGGGTGATTGGCTGAGGGAATAACATGGCAAAGCGCTGGTACGTTATCCATGCCTATTCCGGCTTCGAGAAGCACGTAAAACGTGCCCTTGAGGAGCGCATCAAGCTGCGTGGCATGGAAGATCAAGTGGGCCAGATTCTGGTGCCAACCGAAGAAGTGGTTGAAATCAAGGCTGGTCAGAAACGCAAGTCCGAGCGGAAATTTTTCCCGGGCTATGTGTTGATTGAAATGGAAATGAACGACGACACCTGGCACTTGGTGAAAGAAACTTCCAAGGTTATGGGCTTTATTGGTGAGGATCCCAAGAAGCCTGGCCGTGTGGCGCCGATTACGCAGAAAGAGGCAGATGCCATCCTTCAGCGTATGGATGACAGTGTTGACAAGCCGAAACCGAAAACCCTGTTTGAGCCGGGTGAGGTGGTACGTGTTTGCGATGGACCGTTCGCAGATTTCAACGGTGTTGTTGAAGAAGTGAATTACGAAAAGAGCCGGCTGCACGTGGCGGTGATTATTTTCGGACGCTCTACTCCGGTGGAGCTGGAGTTTAGTCAGGTCGAAAAAACCTGATTTGGTGGCCTCGAAAGGGGCCGTAACGCAAACCTCAGGGGAGCCTTTCGTTCATTTGGACGAGGCGCTGGAACCCAAGGAGCATAGAAATGGCTAAGAAAATTCAAGCCTATGTCCGGTTGCAGGTAAAAGCCGGTCAGGCGAATCCAAGTCCGCCCGTCGGCCCGGCACTGGGTCAGCAGGGTGTGAACATCATGGAGTTCTGTAAAGCGTTTAACGCACAGACTCAGCATATCGAAGCGGGCTCCCCGGTGCCGGTGGTCATTACCGTGTACAGCGATCGCTCCTTCACCTTCATCATGAAGACGCCACCGGCTTCCTTCTTGCTCAAGAAGGCTGCAGGAATCAAGAGCGGCTCTGGTGTGCCGAACAAAAACAAGGTGGGCAAGGTTACCCGTGCACAGCTTGAGGAGATTGCCAAAACCAAACAGGCGGATTTGACCGCAGCTGATTTGGAAGCGGCAGTACGTACTATTGCTGGCAGTGCCCGTTCCATGGGCCTGGATGTGGAGGGCTAAGTCATGGCTAAACTGTCAAAGCGTGCCCGTCTGATCCGTGAAAAGGTCCAGCCCGGCAAAATGTATGCAATTAATGATGCGGTAGGCCTGCTGTCAGAGCTGTCTACGGTAAAGTTTAAAGAGTCGATCGACGTGGCTGTAAACCTCGGCGTTGACCCGCGCAAGTCTGACCAAAACGTTCGTGGCGCTACGGTGCTGCCGCACGGTACTGGTAAAACGGTTCGTGTTGCTGTGTTTGCACAGGGTGCCAATGCGGAAGCCGCCAAGGCCGCTGGAGCAGATCTGGTCGGGTTTGATGATCTGGCCGAGCGTGTTCAGGCTGGCGAAATGGAATTTGACGTGGTCATCGCCACGCCGGACGCCATGCGTGTGGTTGGCAAGCTGGGCACGATTCTGGGTCCTCGTGGTTTGATGCCGAACCCGAAAGTGGGCACCGTAACTGCGGATGTGGCCACTGCGGTCAAGAATGCCAAAGGCGGTCAGGTGCGTTTCCGTACTGATAAAGGCGGCATTATTCACTGCACCGTTGGTCAGGTTGGTTTTGATGCTAATGCTATCAAGGAAAATATTGAGGCATTGCTGGCCGATCTCAAACGTATCAAGCCGTCCACCTCCAAAGGTGTCTACATCCGTAAGGTAGCGCTGTCCTCGACCATGGGTCCGGGTCTGGCTATCGATGTGGGTACGCTGTCGGTGTGATGAAGTAACAGCGCCATCATCGCTCCGGCGGTGATGGCAACGGACTTTGAGTTGCCCGCTTCGGTGGGTTGCGTCAAAGACCACAGGCGCTCCGGTGATTATTCAGATGGAGCTTAAAACAACAGCCTGGGCAGACGCGGTGTGGTTCAGTTCTTTGTAACCCCCGCGGCGATCCTGAAAACGGAATCGCAAAATGGGTGACCGGCCGTTTGGCCGGTTGTATCAATCGAGGAGGTTACACAGTGACTCTGAGACTAGAAGACAAGAAAGAGATCGTCGCTGCGGTTAATCAGGCCGCATCCAGCGCGTTCTCTGCTGTGATTGCCGACTATCGCGGCTTGACCGTGGCGCAATTGACTGCGCTGCGGGCCAAGGCTCGTGAGCAGAACGTTTATCTGCGTGTTGTCCGTAACACGTTGGCGCGCCGTGCTTTTGAAGGCACGAGCTTCGCCGAGTTAAACGATTCTCTGGTCGGCCCCAGCATCATCGGTTTATCGATGTCCGAGGACGATATGGGTGCTGCTGCCCGCTTGTTCAAGGATTTCGCCAAAGACAATGCCAAGCTGGAAATCAAAACCGGCTCGTACGACGGCAAGTTGTTTGTTGGTGACGAAGTCGATGTGCTGGCCAAGCTTCCGAACCGTGAGCAGGCGCTTACTCTGCTGGTATCCGTACTGCAGGCGCCAGTATCCAAGTTCGGTCGTTTGCTCACCGCGCTGAAAGAAAAGAACGAAGGTCAGGCTGCCTGATCGCCGCCTGAACTACA